>CACYWX010000075.1 GCA_902778205.1 uncultured Ruminococcus sp.
GGATTGAGGACGGCCCGCATGGCAAGGTCGATGGCCTCGCTGCCGCCCACCGTCACGATGATCTCGTTCTCCGGCGCGTAGATCAGGCCGAAGCGGCGCTCCATGTAGGCGGCGATCTCCTCCCGCAGCTCGTTCGTACCGCTGTTGGAGGTGTAGTAGGTCTTGCCCTGCTCCAGGGATTCGATGGCGGAGACCCGGATGTGCCAGGGCGTCACGAAATCGGGCTGTCCCACCGTCAGGGCGATGAGATCCTTCCGTCCTCCGATCAGGTCGAAGAATTTCCGGATGCCGGAGGGCTTGATTTCCTGGGCGGTTTTAGACAGCAGTCTGTCATAGTCCAGCATCAGAATTCCGTTCCTCTCTCGTCCACCGGGGCCGCGCCGTAGATGACGTTGTTGTCCTTGTACTTCCGCAGGACGAAGTGGGTCGCCGTGGATACCACGTCCTCCAGCGTCGCCAGCTTCTCCGCCACGAAGAAGGCCACCTCGCGCATGGTCCGGCCCTTGATGAACACGGCCAGATCAAAGCCGCCGGACATGAGGTACAGGGTCTCCACCTCGGGATAGTTGTAGATCTTGCGGGCGATGTGGTCGTAGCCCCGTCCCCGCTGAGGGGTGATCTTCAGCTCGATCATGGCGGTGACGTACTCCCGGTCGGTCTTGTCCCAGTCGATCATGGTGTGGTAGCCCACGATGACGCCGTCACGCTCCGCCTCGTCGATCATGGCCCTGATGTCGCCCACTTCCTTGTCCAGCATCAGCGCCAGGGCTTCGGGGGACAGGCGGGCGTCGTTTTCCAGCAGCTTCAGCAGTTCATTCATTTCCTTTGCACCTTCTGCATGATTTTGTCGATGGACAGGCCGTACTTGTCGGCGATGTCACGGGCGTAGGATTTGCCGTCGGGCCGTTCTCTGAGGATTTTGAAGCTCCGGGAGCCCTTCTCGATGGCGGCTACCAGATTGTCGATGCGGACGCCGCCCTTTTGCAGGGTGGATTCGTTGATGCGGTCCACGGAGGCGGCCAGGTCGTGCAGGTGGGTGGAGAAGATGCCGCGGCATTTCACCATGGAGAAGCCCTCCAGCACCTCGGCGGCGATGTAGGCCCCCTCGAAGGAGCCGGTGGAGGACAGGGATTCGTCCAGAAGCACCAGGCTGTCCTCGTCCACCTCCTCGAAAATGGCGGAGAGACGGGAGCATTCCTCGCCCAGACGTCCCTTGTCGATGGTGTCCTCGCTTCCGGTGGGGAAGTGGGTGAAGATCTCGTCGCAGGGAGAGATGACGCAGGAGTCCGCGCAGACCGGAAGCCCCAGCTGCGCCATGACGAAGGCGATGCCCACGGCGCAGGTGATGACGGACTTGCCGCCGCGGTTCGGTCCGGTCAGCACGTAGATCATGCCCTGCTCGTCGAAGGTGAAGTCGTTGGGCACCACCGGCGTGTCCAGCTTCATGGCCACGATGGGATTGCAGAGCCCCTTCGCGTCGAAGGCCTTTTCGGAGATGGGCCGGATCTCGGGATGGCAGAGGGGACAGCCCCGCTCCTTCAGCTTCACCAGCAGCTCGGTGGCCTTGGTGACGAACTCGATCTCCGGCATCATGCGGATGAGGAAGTCCGTGTTCTCCAGCACGTAATGCTGAATGACCTTCTTCCAGGAGCGGACGGAGGACCGGAACACGTCCCCGATGGCTCCGTTGAAGGCGTTCTGCAGGGCCATCTGCTGGTTGTCGCTCTGCCCCTTTTTGAAGGGCACCAGCGGCGCGATGCAGGTCTTGTCGTCGTTCTTGAAGTCCAGCCGGAGCATCTTGTCCAGAAGCTCTCCGGATTTGAAGGGCTCGTTGTTGATGGCCAGCACGCCCGCCCGGTCCGCCCGGAGCTGGGAGTCCAGGTTCACGCCGATGGTGACGGATTTGATCTCCCGGACCCGGGACGTCAGGGCCTTCAGCTCCGCGTTCAGGTTCCGGTAGTAGTCAGAGCCCGTCAGGGTGTTGATCCGCTCCGCAAACCGCATGAACGCCTCGGATTTCAGCTCCGGCGCCAGGGGAAGCAGCTCGTCCCGCAAGAGGTCCAGCAGGGTGGTGTAGAGCTCCACCTCCGTGATGCTGTAGAGATAGGCTTCCGTGGACTGGGCAGAGTCGGAGCCCATGCGTCTGAGCTCCGTGATGTCGTTCAGCAGGGGGATCATTTTCAGAAGGATCCGCGCCAGCTCGGGGTGGTTGGTCAGGTCCTCGAAGGTCTGTTGCCGGTAGAGGATGACCTCCGGATCGCAGGTGTAGAAGGAGCCGAAATCACAGCTCTTCAGGTCCATGAGGAAGTACAGCTCCAGCTGCTCCGCCGTGATCTGGGAAAGACGTCCGGCCTCCTCGCCCAGCATGTGCCGCCTGAGACTGTCCGCGTCCGGATAGAGCAGACTGATGTCCGATACGTCAAGGGTTTCGCGTTGTTCCGCCATTCTGGAACCTCCGGTTGATCGCTACATAATAAAATCATTATACCGCACAACCCCGGAAAGAACAAGAGATAAATTATGAATGACGAAAAAAAGACGCAGTCCCCCAAAAGGCCGCGTCTGAAAGATCAGATGCCCGGAGTGTCCTCTCAGGCAGAGCGATGTGAAAAATGCGGTATTCCTGAAGCCACGAACAAATCAGACTCCGCACACAGAATCGCGTTCCTGTCATGCGCGTTTCGATCGCTGTTTTCGAGGCTCCAGCGCGACTGCGTCGGCGCAGGAAACCGTGAAATTCCATCGCAGATGGGATTTCACGCATGTTTCAACTGGCGCAACAGGCTCGCGCGAGGACATGTGTTACACAATCGAGTCTCAACTGAAGATCTGAGCTGTCAGGATTATGCTCTTCGGCCAAGGGGGACCCGCCCGGAGGGCCGGGTTTGTGAGCAAACCCAGTGGCCATGAGCTGGTATCCTCCGGGCCGCCCGGCCTGCGCAAGGCCATTCAATCGGAAACCCGCAGGGTTTCCTTCCTCCATCGTGTGAAGACACGACGCCCCCCTCAGTCGCTGAAATCGCTGTCCAGCACGATGTCGAAGACGTATTCCGGATGGGCTTCGGAGACCTCCCGGCAGACCGCTTCGTAAACCGTCTTCGTATCCGCGCCGAAGTCCATCAGCAGATCGAAGCTCACCCGGTTGGTGCCCGGCTCCGTGTAGAAGCCGTGGATGCCCAGCACCTCGGGGTGGCCGGAAGCGATGCGCTCCACGTCCTGCTTCAGGGCCGCGGCGGCGGGGTCCTCGCTGTTGGAGGCGTAAATGCCCACCGTCATGATGATGCCGAACTCCAGATAGACCTCCTCGGAGATCTTCCGGGTCAGCCGGTGGATCTCCCGGGCCGTCAGATGATCCGGCACCTCCACGTGAACGGAGCCGATGAACTTCTCCGGGCCGTACCGGTGGAGGATCAGATCGTAGGTGCCCAGCACGCCCTCCGAGGAATTGATCTTGTTCCGGAGCGCCTGGGTCAGATCTCCCTCCACCCGCTGGCCCACGATGTCGGAGAGGGAGTCCATGAGGATTTCCGCGCCGGCCTTGATGATGAGAATGGAGATCAGCGCGCCCAGCCAGCCGTCGATGCTGATGTGGAACAGCATGGTCACCGCCGCGCCGACGAGGGTGGTGGCGGAGACGATGGCGTCGAAGAAGGCGTCCGTGCCCGAGGCCACCAGGGATTCGGAGCGGAGCTTCTCGCCGGATTTCTTCACGAACCGTCCCAGGAACAGCTTGACCAGAACCGCCGCGGCCACCACGACGACGGTGACGATGGTGTAGTCCGCCTTTTCCGGATGGAGAATGGCGTCCACGGATTCCCGGAAGGAGGTCACGCCCGCCAGAAGGACGATGATGGCGATGGCGACGGAGCTGACGTATTCGATGCGCCCGTGTCCGTAGGGATGCTTCCGGTCCGGCGGTCGGTTGGCCAGCTTGGTGCCGATGATGGTGACCACCGAGGAGAAGGCGTCGCTGAGATTGTTCACCGCGTCCAGCACCACGGCGATGGAGCCGGCCAGAAGCCCCACTGCGGCCTTGAAGGCGGCCAGGGCCACGTTGGCGGCGATGCCGATGACGGATACGCGGACGATGCTTCTGCTTCTGTCCATTATCGCTCCGCCTCCCCTGCCTCAGCCAGCCTGCCCAGCGCCTTGTACAGGAGGGAATACAGCGCGGCGGCCTCGTCGGGGGGCATTTTCAGACAGGAGCCCACCTTCCCGGGCACCGCGGCGGCCTGCTCTTTCAGCGCTCTTCCGGCGTCGGTCAGGCCGATTTCCACGCTTCTCTCGTCGTTCCGGGACCGGGCGCGGGTCACCAGTCCCTTGGCCTCCAGCTTCTTGAGCAGGGGAGTCAGGGTGCCGGAGTCCAGCCACAGGATCTCGCCCAGAGCCTTGACGCTGACGTTCTCCTTCTCCCAGAGGACCAGCATGGTGATGTACTGGGTGTAGGTCAGACCCAGCGGATCCAGATAGGGGGTGTAGAGGCGCACGACCTCCTTCGCGCAGGCGTACAGGGGGAAGCACAGCTGGTTCTCCAGCTTCAGCTGTTCGTAGGTTTCCTTGTTGTCCATGATTTTGCAGACGCTCCTTTGCTGTCGGTTGGATTTGGATGGGTAAGAACAGTATATGCGCCAAAAGCCCGCACAGGACTGCCGGACGGACAAAGACCGGACAGACGGCGCGGGACGGTTCCGGATCATGCGGGGCCTTACAGCAGGGCCGTCACGCACTCCTCAACCTTCTTCATGTCGGCGGTGGGCTCGAAGCGGGCGACCACGTTTCCCTCGCGGTCCACGGCGAACTTGGTGAAGTTCCAGCGGATGTCGGGGTTCTCCTTCGGGATCTTCTTCAGCATCTGGCTCATCATCAGCGCCATGGGGCCCTTGCCGAAGCCCTCGAAGCCCTTTTCGTTCTTCAGGAAGGTGAAGAGGGGCAGGGCGTTTTCGCCGTTGACGTCGCTCTTTTTGTACTGGGGGAACTGGGTGTTGTACTTGAGGGTGCAGAACTGATGGATCTCCTCGTCGGTGCCGGGGGCCTGCTCGCGGAACTGGTTGCAGGGCACGTCGATGATCTCCAGTCCCTTGTCGTGATAGGCTTCGTACATCTTTTCCAGGGGCTCGTAGTGGGGCGTGAAGCCGCATCCGGTGGCGGTGTTGACGATCAGAAGGACCTTGCCCTTGAACTCGCCGAGGGAAACCTCGGATCCGTCGGGCTTCTGAAGGGTGTAGTCGTAAATGCTCATGATATGCTCCTTTGATTGTATGCGATTTTCTGGTGCTGATTCATTGTACACAATTCAGAGCGAAAAGTCAAGCGGATTTGATAAAATTCACACACCCTTAACAATTGGTGGATGGATAGTGTGCTATACTGTGGCGGATAAAAGGGGAGCTCCCCAAAGAAGGAGGAAAACCATGACTAGAGAAGAGAGACTGAACCGCGCCCGGGAAGCCGTGGAGGCCCACAAGGCGGTCTACTACAGGGACGGAGCCTACAAAAAGGCGGATTTCTGGGACTACGCCGAGATCTTCGAGATCATCGACGACCTGTACGAGGTGAGCGGAGACCGGACTCTGTTCGCGCAGATGGAGGAGATGGCGGATTTCGTGCTCCGCGCCTACGGGGAAAACTGGGAGAAGAACCCCTTCAACGACGACATCATGTGGCTGGTGATCGCGCTGACCCGGGCGTACCGCTTCACCGGGGAGGAGCGGTATCTGAAGCTGGCAAGGGAGAACTTCGACCGGACCTTTGAGCGGGCGGCGTCGGAGGATCTGGGGGGAGGGCTGTTCTGGCGGATCGAGAATCAGTCGAAGAACACCTGCGTCAACTGCCCCGGAGCCGTGGCCGCGTCGTATCTGGCGGAAGCGGCGGGCGATCCCTCCTATTGGGAGAAGGCGGCGTACTGCCTCGACTGGGCGGTGAAGACCATGTTCGAGCCCGAGACCGGCAAGGTGTACGACTGCATCCACATGGACGGCCGGGTCAGCAAATGGTCCTCCACCTACAATCAGGGCACCTTCATCGGCTCCTGCCTCTTCCTGTGGAAGCACACGGGAGAGGACGTCTGGCGGCAGTATGCCCTGAAGGCCGCGGATTATACCGTGGACGTCATGTACGGCGGCGGGATCATGAACAACGAGGAGCAGGGAAACGACCTCCCGGGCTTCAAGGGGATCCTGGCCCGCTATATCCGGAAGCTCAGCGATGAGACCGGGGAGGAGCGGTACCGGGAGTGGCTGAGGGCCAACGCGGACGCCGCCTGGGAGAACCGGAACGCCAAAGGCCTCATGGGGACCCGGCTGGCCGAAAAGACCCCGGACGGCACGGACTTTGACGTGTTCTCCATGTCCGCCGCCGTGTCGGTGACGGTCAACGCGGTGTGACGAAACGGAAGGCATAAGGATACCCCGGAGTCAGGGAGTCAGACTCCGGGGCGTTTTCGCTTATGCCTCTCCCAGCACCACCGTGACGCCGGGCAATTCTCCGGGGATCCGTTCGAGGGTGAGGACGCCGTCCGCGATCATGCGCTCCGCCGGGATGCAGACGCCGTTCAGGAAAACGTCCATGGAAGCGATGCCGGGGACCTGATCCGCGAGGTGCTTCGGCGTGTGCTCCCTCAGGATACGAACGGCGTTCTCCCTCATCTCATCCAGAATCTCCGAAAGAGTCCCGTCCACGAAGGAGGCCGCCATGTCCTGTGCCTTCCGGTACTGCGCGTCCGTGAAGACCGCGGCGCTCACCCGGAGCGTTTCAGCCCCGTTCTTCCTGCCGCGGCGGACGTATCCCTTCTTCTCCAGCTCTTCCAGAACGGAGCGGTCATACGCGCCGAAGCCGGACGGATTCCGCTCTTCCCGGGCCAGATCGCAGTACAGGGCGATGAGGTGGTCCTTCCCGAAAAAGTCATGGTGGTCTCCGCAGAGCTTCGGAACATAGTCCCAGAACAGCATGGTGTCCTTGTCCGTCCCAACGGAGCAGTACCGGAAGACGGCGTGCTTCAGCGTCTCCTCCTCCGGCCGTTCCTCGGCGCAGGACAGCAGGGCGTGGTCTCCCCAGGCGGTCGTAGGGAGATCCATAGCGCCCGTCGTCTCCGGCCTGCTCCGGATCTGCCGGAACACAATGGCGGCGAGCTGCCAGCGGAGGGTGATTTCCGAGAAGTCCGCCGTGTTCTGGCCCATGGTTCCGAGTCCTTCCGCGTGACTGTCCAGAAACCGGCTGATCTCCTCCGCGATCCGGGCGTGATACGGCTCCGCGGCTTTTTCGCATTCCTTCTCGTAGGCCGCTGTCCGGATGACGACGCCCGACCGGTACCGCTTTCCCTGCCGGATGAGGATCCGCTTTTCCTCCATGGCGGCAAGATCGTCCTCCATGTAGGGCAGGGGAACCCCGATTTCCAGGCTGATCTCCCCGGCGGTGAGCGCGTCGTTGGTGCAGGCCCAGAGGATGTTCTGCCGGATCCTTGACTGCATGAACGGCTGAAAATGATTGGTTCCGTCCCCGCTGTACAGGGGAATGAGCGTGACGGGATTGTAGCTTAACACTCCGGTTTTTCGTTCCATGACCATACCCTCCTTCAGTTTGCTCCGGGATTTGAAGAGCAGGTATTTCACCATGCTCTCGCTGATTCCGAGGATCCCGGCGATGTCGGCGACGGAGCGGTTTTCATGATAATAGAGCAGGGCGGCCCGGCGGTATTTTGCCTCCAGCAGTCCCAGCTCCCGCCGCAGCAGGAGAAGATTTCGCTCATCCTCTCCGGCCGAGACCAGCGCTTCGGTGAAATCCTCCCCGTCCGAGAGGTCCTCCGCAGCTTCCGCCGGATCCTCAACCTGATCCCGGCGCCTCTTCTTCCGGAGCCAACGGCGGAAGACGTTTCCCGCGACGGCCCACATGAAGCCGTAAAAGGCCTCCTCGGACCGGAGACTGCCCGCGGAGCGCAAGAGGGCCTCCAGAATGTCCTGGGACAGGTCCTCCGCGTCCTCCCGGCTTGTGACCCTGGCCCGGCACCAGCTGAAAATCACCCTGGCCGAGGCCGCGATCCGGTCCATGACGTCTCCTTCCTTCATGATCCGCTCCTTTCCTTCGATCTGAATGCGCATTCGTCTTTATAGTGCCGCTTTTCCGGATCGGTTAAGGTTTCGGTCCCTTCTTTTCTGCATAAATATTTCTTCATTTTCCCGGATTCCCTGTACAAATTGCCGGGGCTGTGGTATAATGAAATCGGACGAATCCCTGAGACACGCTGACCGACAAAGGAGGACAATCCTATGGCTTTCATGGAAGTCAATTTCTTCTCCGACGTCCTCGGAATGTGCATGTCGATGAACGTGGTGATCCCCCAGCGGGCCCGCGGCAACATCGGCGTCAACCCCGGCGACGCGGGAGAGACCTATCCCACCCTCTGGCTGCTCCACGGCATGAGCGACGACCACACCATCTGGGCCCGCCGCACCTCCGTGGAACGGTACGCCGAGGAGCACGGACTGGCCGTCGTCATGCCCACCACCTATCTGGGCTGGTACACCGACATGGCCTTCGGATACCGCTACCGCACCTTCATCGGCGAGGAGCTGCCGAAGATCTGCCGCTCCTTCTTCCCCGGCATGAGCACCCGGCGGGAGGACAACTATATCTGCGGCAACTCCATGGGCGGCTACGGCTCCCTGGCGCTGGCCCTGACCTATCCGGAGAACTACGGCGTGTGCGCGCCCCTGTCCGCCGCCTTCGATCCCACCCACCTGCACAATCCCGAGCACCCGGAGAACACCTTCTTCACGGACATCTTCGGGCCCATTGAGAAGTTCGCGGGCTCGGAGAACGACCTCTTCCACATGGCCGAGGTCCGGAAGCAGGACGGCTCCCCTCTGCCGAAGCTCTTCATCGACTGCGGAGACAGCGATTTCCTGCTGAACGACAACCACCGGATGCGGGACCACCTGACCGGCCTGGGGTACGACGTGACCTACAAGGAGCCGGACGGCTCCCACAACTGGGGCTTCTGGGACCGGGAGATCCAGGACGTGCTCCGTTTCATCGACGCATACAGAAAGGAGAACTGACATGGCGCTTCTCCATACCCATTTCTTCTCGAACACCCTGGGCCGCGGCGTGGGTTGCGAGGTGATCCTGCCCCAGAAGTCCACGAAGCTCATCGGCATGGAATCGGCGGAGCGGGAGAAGATCCCGGTGCTGTGGCTGCTGCACGGAGCCTCCGACGACGAGACCATCTGGCAGAGGCGGACCTCCGTGGAGCGGTATGTGGCTCCCCTGGGGCTGGCGGTGGTGATGCCCTCCGTGGAGGTGTCCGGCTACGCGAATCTGGCCCACGGCGGGAATTTCTACGATTATGTGGCGAAGGAGCTGCCCGCGGTGATGCACGACTTCTTCGGCTTCTCCACGGCCCGTGAGGACAACTTCGTCTGCGGCCTGTCCATGGGCGGAGCGGGAGCCCTCAAGATCGGCCTGGCCAATCCGGACAAGTACGCCGCCATCGGATGCCTCTCCGCCGGGATCTTCAACCGCAGACTGCCCGCGGACACGAAGCACCTGGATCCCGAGAAGGACCGCGGCGCGTACATCCGGTACGACGGACGGGATCTGGAGGGCTCCGAGGAGGATCTCATCGGCAACGCAAAGCGGATCATCGAAGAGGGGAAGCCCGTCCCCCGGATCTACCACTCCACCGGGTCCTCGGACTTCCTTCTGGATTCCGCCCACTTCACCCGGGACTTCTTCACGTCCTTCGAGGGCAATCCCTTCGATTACATCTACGAAGAGGACCCCGGCGCCCACACCTGGGAATACTGGGACGAGCACATCCAGCGGTTCCTGGCGTATATTCAGAAGGAAGCTTGAGGGAGTATCCCTTTAAGCCCGCACCGGGCCGGTGAGCATAATCCTGACCGCTCACGTCTGTATACCGGTCTGTTCGTACACCCCAGGTCGGGAGCTGCCCTGCGGCTCCGGCAGGCTGTGTTCGTTCGGCTGAAACATGAGCGGAACAGGTTCCGGGGTTTCCCGGGGACCTCGAAAACAGCAGTCGAAGCGCGCACTGAGGGGGCGTGATGAAGCCGGAGTTTATGCTCTCCCTGCTTGAGATATGATTTAAGTCGGAAAAATGAGAAAAGGAAGGATGTCTCTCATCGGGCATTCTTCCTTTTGCTTATACGTGGTGCTCCGATTGATCCGGCGGATCATATGGTTTCGGCGTTGGACTCCAGATAATCGCTCAGATTGAGGATCGAGGAGATCATGCTGTCGGCGTTCTCCTCGTCCAGATCCCGGCCCACCTCCAGGATCATCTCCCGGACGAAGTCCAGGTATTTCCGGTTGGCCTCCTCGCCGGTGTCCGTCAGGTTCACGTAGATGACCCGCCGGTCCGTGGGGGAGTAGTTCCGGGACACATAGCCCTTCTTCACCAGCACGTTGACGGCGGTGGTCAGGGAGGCGGGGGACAGATGCAGGTACCGGGCGATTTCCGCCATGGTGTTCCGTCCGGAGCCCCGCAGACTGGAGACGGCCTCCAGCACGTGGAGCTCCCGGATGGACAGGTCTTTGGCGCAGGCACGG
>CACYWX010000076.1:0-13358 GCA_902778205.1 uncultured Ruminococcus sp.
CGACCTGCTCACCGTCGGCGTCGAAAAGGCTGCCAAGACCGCAACTGTTTCGGGCACGCCCGTCATCAGCGATATCGCCGGTGTCGGCACGGCTCTCGATATTTCGAAGGCTCCCCGCCAGAACCGCGCAAACAAGGAACAGTGACAACAGCCGTTTCATTTCATGTCCTCCCGCACACAGCCCTTCCCCGGGCCGATGGTCCGAATGCTCTTCCCGCCGCGGCTTACTTTTTCAGAAACCGCACGGCCAGCGTTCCGTTGACGGTGGTTGAGGTAGTGAGGGAATTGTACCGCTCCCGGACCTCGGGGATCTCGAAGATCCTCAGCTTTTTCAGAAGCTCCTCCGACGCCGCCTCGAGCCCGGCTTTATCCGGGAGCTTCAGGTAGACCGTGTCGTTTCCCAGCTGGGACCGGATGATCTCCGACGCCCCGCCGAATTCGTACCTTTCCAGACAATACCCCTTCCGCGCAAAGTAATTGCAGGCCTTCGCCGTACACAGGGGCACCTCCTGATCACGGTCGATCCCGTGGGTTTTCAGGATTTCCTCCGTGGTGACGCAGAAGTAGTCGTAGGTGCGGAAGCCCTGCACGCCCTTCGCGAACGCCGGATCGTCCCAGGTCACGTCCAGATGGTAGGGCTCCCCTTCCGCGTACACAATGTTCCATTCGTGAGGGCCGCCGCCGTCCAGCTTGATCCCGTGGACCCGGCCCGCCCGGATCCCCAGCTTTGCCGCCACGGCCTGGAAGGCCTTCGCGTACCCGGAGCACACCGCGTTCCCGTCCACCAGACAGGCGTAAGCGCTCATCCCCCGTACGGCGGCCTCGTCGCTCCGGTTTCCCGCCGCCAGGGCGCTGGCCGAGGCGAAGTTGTATTCCGTCTTGTCGATGATGACGTCGTGGAGCTTTAATATGGTCTCGAATTCCGTTTCTCCCCGGCTCTCCGCAGCGAAGCGGTCCAGCGCGCGCTCGAATTTCACCCGGCGCCGCTTCAGCTCCCCGTCGTCGATCAGGATCTCGGGGATGAGCTTCACCCGGACCTCGCTTCCCCGCACGCTTTTGGCGTATTTGCAGGAGCCGGTCAGCCAGAACAGCTCCGGGTGCTCCTCCATGATCCGCGCGAACGTCTTCATGACCGTGTCGGAGCAGTCGTAGTCGAAGACGACCTCACGCGCGCCGCCGGACAGCTGTTCCAGAAGCGCGCCGTACGTTTTGTCCGTCTGCATGGCAGTCCTCCCGAATGGTGATAGATTGAATGAAAATAAACAGGATGTGCAAAAAGGCGGAGCCGGATCCCTCCCCGGGTCACAGCAGGGCGGCGGTATCCTCCTCCCTGTCAGCAAGCGGACGGAAGCGCGGTTTCAGTGTGATGCAGCCCTCTTCCTTCGCCCTCCGGACCGCTCCCCGGGTAAAGCGTCCGTTTGTCAGAAGCAGACCGGCGTCGGCTCCGTAGTACCGCATGAGGGGGAGCATTTCCTCCACCTCAAGCTCGCCGACCCGGGTCCAGCCGGTGAGGACGCACCGCACGCACACCCGGGTCCCCTCCGCGTCCGCCGCGCACAGGACCTCGTCCGTCTTCACGTCGGCCTCCCGGTATCCCAACCCTGTCAGCATCCGGGCACAGGCCGCGGTGTATTCGCCCGGCTTCACTGTCCGGTCCTCCTGAGGTACGCCTCCTTTTTCCTCGCATCCTCCGCCTCAAGGGACGTGGAATTGTGAACCCCGCCCAAAGACTCCAGATGGTGCCGGAATTCGTGGCGCAGGATCCCCCGCAGAAGGACCTTCGCCTCGTCGGGACCCGCTCCCGGATGGACCCGGTCAAAGGAGCCCTTGAACAGAACGATCTGCCGCATGCCCGCGTAGACCAGATACTGCCCCATGGTGAAGAGATCCCCGCCCCGGGCGTAGTCCGGGATGGCCAGAGCCTCCGACACGATGACACCGCCGTTCAGATCCCGGTAAAACTCCTCCGGCAGCTCGTCCATCAGCTCCGATACGATCCCCTTGTATTCCTCAAGCGTAAGCATGCGCTCCTCCTCCCGTATCTCATCCTCCGCCGACGATCTCCCGCACCAGCGCGGCGTACTCCCCGGGCCGGTTGAGGGAGAACTCCCCGTGGTACAGCCCGGGCAGGCGATGCGTCACGGCTGAGGGGACCGCCCGGCACAGAGCCTCCGCCGATTTCCGGATCACCCGCGTCTCCCTCTCCCCGAAGCAGACATGGACCCGGGCGGACGTCTCTCCGAGGGACTTTGGCAGGGAGTAGGTCGTGCTGGCCTTCATAAAGGCGGTCATGTCTTCCCGGGTGATTCTGCAGGTGTCCCGGTAATACTCCCCGTACAGGTCCTCCCGGATGTGAAGGGCCCTGAACTGCGCCCGGGCGAACCGCTCGTTCCGGATCAGACCATAGGAGCACCCCACCGCCGGACCGATCATGGCGCCGGTCAGCCGGGAGGGGATCACCGCCGCGCTTTCCACAAGAGCGTACCGGCACACGTCCCGCCTCCGGGCCAGCATCTCAAGAAGGATCTGTCCTCCCAGGGAGAGTCCGCCGATGAACAGCACGGAGCCGCCGAAGCGCTCGTCGATCAGGGAGAGGAGCGCCTTCGCGTTGTCCGCGATGGTTGTAAACGGGGTGCCGCTGTCCGCGTGTCCGTCCAGGACCGGCAGGACCACATGCCAGTCATCCTCCAGAAGCCGCGCTTCCTCCCGGTAATTCCACCAGGACAGGCCGCCTCCGTGGAGCAGAAGGATCGTCTCCGCCCGGTCCGCGCCGAATTCCTTCACGTTCATGCGAATGCCTCCCCGTCTGCCCTCACCGCAGCTCGATCACGTTCACGGAATGGGGCGGGAGGGTCAGCTTCCCGTCGAAGGGTCGCCAGGGCGATTCGGTTACGCCCCGGGGTCCGTCCCCGAGGAAGACCAGCTCCAGCGTCCGCTCTGCCTCCCGGTCCTTGTTGACGGCGGCCGCGGCATAGGGGACGGGATCCGCGCCGGACGCCTTCGTCAGCGTGAAGTCCACCGCGTCCACGGTTCTCTCCCGGTTTCCGATCCGTCCGGAAAGGGTGGGCACGTCCTCCCGCCAGAGCTCCAGCACCGTGTCCTTCATGTAGTTGGCGTACAGTTCGAAAACGAAGAACTGCGGTCTCAGCACGATGCCGTCCCGATGGGTGAAGACCGCGCCCCGGGTATTGACCGCCGGGGAGAAGCAGGCCATCTTCACCAAATCGCAGTTCCGGAGGCAGTTGTTGAGGAAGGAGGCCGAGAACACCGCGTCCGCCATGGTGTAGATGGAATTGATGTCGTTCTTGTCCCGCTCGCCCAGGACCTTTTCCCGGTAGAAGGTCTCGTCCTCGCTCCGGTAGGCGTCCCGGTTCCAGGTGTCGATGAAGTTGGGGTGGTACCAGCCTCTGAGGTTCCACTCGTCGTAGGCGATCTTGATCTTCTTCTCCAGCCCCATGGCCGTCAGGTAGGCCCGGACCCGGTCGATGGCCCCGGTGATCTCCTCTCCGGTGCGGAGCATGACCGTGTCGTAGCCGTCCGGAATCGTGCCGCCGGCCGTGTTGCCCCAGTAGCCGTGGATGGAGATCCAGTCCAGATAGGCCCCCGCGGTCCGGAGCAGGTTCAGGTTCCAGTCCAGATTGTCGATGGAGGCGGCGGACAGCTCCAGCGTGGGATCCACCCGCAGCATCATCTTGGCGGACTCCCGCACCAGCCGTCCCCATTCCTCCGCGTCCTTCGCGCCGATCTCGTGGCCGCCCCAGTTTTCGTTGCCGATGCTCCAGTATTTCACGTGATGGGGCTCAGGGAAGCCGTTTGCGATCCGCTCCTTTGCGAAATGTCCCATGTCCCGGAGGTTGCAGTATTCCACCCAGTCGCTCATGTCCTCGGCGGAGCCGGTTCCGGCGTTGGTGCAGATGTAGGGCTCGCATCCGATCTTGCGGCACAGCTTCACGAACTCGTCCGTGCCGAAGGCATGGGATTCCTCCACCCGCCATGCCTTGTCGTAGGTGGGGATCCGGTTCTTCCCCACGCCGGCGTGCCAGTCGTAGGCCGAAACGTAGCATCCCCCCGGCCAGCGGATGATGGGAACCCGGATCCGCTTCAGGGCGTCGATCACGTCCGAACGGAACCCGTCCTCATCCGCGAAGGGGGAGGAGGGATCGTACACCCCGCCGTAAACCTGACGGTGAAAATGCTCGAGGAAATGGCCGTACAGCATGGGATCGGCCTGCCCGACCGTCTGTCTGGGACTGCATATGATTTTCATGACAAACCTCCGTTGCGGCTCGGAAACAGAATGGGAAGCCCGTGCAGACGCCCGGCGCGGACCCGTTTCTCTGTCTATGGTAATGCATTCCGGCCCAAAAGTCAAGTGGGAACCGAAAGATTCTCCCGCTCCGGCACCGACGGAATACTATAGCGTGTTCACGCTATAAGAAAGATAGCACTCTTGATCCACACGGCATGAAACACCGCTTCCGTTCTGCAAAGATTTCATTGGGTCTGCATGAATTCGGCATGGATTGAGTATCATCAAAACGATCCCGCGGCTTCTGCCCGTCTTAGCACGGAAGAAACCGCGGGAGTTTATGATTCGGAAGGACGCTCTCAGAACAGCATCCGCTCCATATATTCGGAGGCGAAGGTGGGATTGGCGGCCAGGGACACCAGCTCCACCCGGCGGGCATACTCCTCGCACACACCGCGCAGATCCCGGGACAGCAGAAGCATGGACGCACCGGCCAGAGCCGCGTTCCCCAGAATCCGGACCTTCGGCAGAAGCTCCTCCGGCAGAAGCCCGATGGCTCCGGCGTTTCCGATGTCCAGATAGCTCCCGAAGCCGCCGGCCACGCCCAGCTCCTCCACCTGTCCGCAGTCCGCTCCCGCCGTCAGCAGAAGTGTCCTCAGACCCGCGTGAATGGCGCTCTTAGCCAGCTGGACCGCCCGGATGTCGTCCTGCGTCAGGGACACCGGTCCACAGATCTCGGCGGGATCGTCCTCCAGATAGCCGGTCTCGTCCAGAGCCTCGGTTTCAAGGAGCGCCGCCACGGCATCCACCAGACCGCTTCCGCAGATTCCGACGGGATCTCCCCCGCCGATCACGTGGGCCTCGATCGATCCGTCCTTTACCCAAACCTTGTCCACGGCTCCGTCCCGGCCTCCCATGCCCATGGAGATCCCGGCGCCCTCAAAGGCGGGCCCCGCGGCGGTGGAGGCGGCGTACAAGCGGTCCCCGTGCTTCAGGATCATCTCGCCGTTGGTACCGATGTCTGTCAGAAGCCGCGTGCCGGGTTTGCGGCAGATGTCGGAGGCCAGCAGGGAGCAGAGCATGTCCGCGCCGAGGAAGGCACCCGCGCAGGGAGGAAAATACACCTCCGCCTCCGGAGCCAGGGCGTCCAGCTCCAGCAGAGCCGCGGGTACGGTCTCCCCGAACAGGCGCGGCGCGTGGAAGGGCGCGTGGGTCAGGGGCTCCGGATCGGTCTCCGTCAGCAGATAGAGCATGACGGTGTTCCCGGTGATCACGGCAAAATCGGCCGCGCGGTCCGTCAGTCCGGCCTCCCGGGTCATGGACAGGATCATGTCGTCCACGGCGGACCGGACGGCGGCGGCGATCTCACCACCGTGACCGGCCAGCACGGCCTGCATGCGGGTGATGACGTCCGCGCCCCAGGCGGCTTCGGGATTCAGCCGGGTGTCCTCCGCCAGCAGTTCCCCGCCGGGACCGTACAGTCTGGCGGCCAGGGTGGTGGTTCCGATGTCCACGGCGGCGCCTGCCCGGGAAAAGACCGGATCCCGTTTGAAATCCGGCATCTCCCCTTCCGTGCGGATCCGGGCGGTGCCCTTTTCCTTCGGGACGCTCACCGCGCAGTCGCCGAGGACCGTGACCCGGCAGGCCAGACGCACGCCCGCTCCCAGCTCTGCGGGGGTGAGGATCCGCCGCTCCCGGTCATCCGGCGGGGAGACCTCTCCCGATACCCGGACCCGGCATTTTCCGCACCGGCCTCTCCCTCCGCAGGGCATGGCCAGCGCGCCGGCGGAGGAGATCAGCTCTCCCAGTCCGGTCCCTTCGGGGCAGGTCATGGGAACTCCGTCCACCGTTACCGTCGCGATTCTGTCCGCCATCCTCGTTCCTCCTCTGGTTCTTCGTCAGTCCGCCGGATCCGCGGGTACGTCGAAAAGCACCGCCCCGAAATAGGTGACGGTGTTCTCGCCGTTGATATACCGCATGCCGGCCTCCTCGGCCATGGCCGCCACGTCGACGCCGTACGCCTCGAGGGACGACACGGCCAGCTCCGGGTGGCGGCAGGGCTCGTCCGTCCTTTTGGCGCAGACCGGGCAGACCGGACATCCGCCCGCCCCCAGATACAGGGTCCGGGGGAGCCGTTCCTCCGCGATCCGCTCTCTGAGAGCAAGCATCAGGCGGTTGTGGACGGCTCCGGCCTCCATCATGCCCTCGTAGTCGCAGCTGTCCTCCAGCTGTCCCACGGTCTGGTACACCAGCGCATGGGAATAGGTGTTCACCCGGGCCATGAGGACGCGGATCTCCCCCGCAGACGGAGGACAGGTCCAGCACCGGCCGTAATTCCCGCAGGCATTGGCGGTGCACATGTCCCGGTAGGCGGCGTTCGTGACGATCCGCTCCGCCGGGATCACCGCCGCCCGGTACGCCCCCAGCCCGAGAGCAAGGGCGCACAGGCGGTCCGACAATTGACTGCAGTCCTCCATTCAGCCGGCGGCCTTCAGGGAACGGCAGAGCTCCACAGCCGCGTCCGCCGCGCTGGCTGCGTCGGGGGTATAGACGTCCGCGCCGATCTTTTTGCAGTAGGCCTCGTCCACAGGTGCGCCGCCGATCATGATCTTTACCTTATCGCGGATGCCGGCCTCCTCAGCCTTCTTCACAACCTCCTCCATGACGCCCATGGTGGTGGTCAGCAGAGCGGAGCAGGCGATGATCTGGCAGTTCTGCTCGATGGCGGTCTGCACGAAGGTATCCGGGGACACGTCGGTGCCCAGGTCCACGACCTCCAGGCCCTTGCCCTCGAACATGAGCTTCACCAGGTTCTTGCCGATGTCGTGCAGGTCGCCCTGGACGGTGCCGATGCAGACCTTGCCCTCAGCCTTGACCCCGGCCTCGGCCAGAAGCGGCTTCAGAACGCCCACGCCCATGTTCATGGCTCTGGCGGCTACCAGCACCTCGGGGACGTAGACCTCGTTGGTCTTGAACTTTTCGCCGATGACGTTCATGCCGGAGAGCAGGCCCTCCTTCAGGATCGCGTCGGGCTCGATGCCTTCGTCGACGGCCTTCTGGACCAGCTCCTTCACGACCTTGGCCTTGCCGCGCTGCAGGTTCTCGGAAATCTCGTTCAGCAGTTCGGTGTTCATGGTGTACTCCTTTTTGTCTTTTTTCTTGTTTTTTATTGTGCTGTCAGGTTTGTGTATATGGATACCGGGCATTCCGGTTCACACGCGGATCTTCTTGATCTCCTCGGCGTAGTACTGGACCAGCTCGAACTTCGTGCCGGGCATGAGCCGGTGGTCCGGGCAGGGGATGAAGCCGCCCATGGAGGCCAGCCGCTTCATGCGCTCGATCTCCGCGTCCACCGCCGCCTTATCCTTCCGGAGGGCGGTCTTGTCCATGCCTCCGATGCCCCGCATGCCGGGTCCGAATTTCTTTCTGGAGGGCTCGAACTGATCCCCCCAGACGCCCACCTCGATGGGAAACATGGTGTTGACGCCGTTTTCGAACCACGTGGACTGGAGCTTTTCGGTGACGCCGTCGCAGTCCAGGGAAATGATGTCGATGCCGTAGGAGCGGCACAGCTCGTTGCGCTTCCTGTAGTGCTTCGCCGCCAGCTCATCGAAGATGTCGGGGTCCAGCAGAGGGCCGTTCTTGAAGCAGATGTCCTCCCAGTAGTGGGCGAAATCGAACTTCGCGCCGGTTTCCAGAATGGCCTTCGCGCACTGGTACTGAAGGTCGGCGTAGGTGTCCACGATGTCGGCGAACAGCTCCTCGTCCTCGTCGTACAGCAGGTAGCTCATGCCGATGACGGAGGTCATGTTGCGGATGTCCCCCATGACGGAGCCGAGATGGAGCCCCACGGGGACGTCCTTCGGCCGGGTCTCGTTGAAGTGCTTGTAGTATTCCACGTTCACCCGCTCGGGGAAAAACTGCATCTTCGGCTTGAAGAGAGTCTCGAAGGCCTCCCGGTCCTTTAAGAGGTAGTCATCCTCCGAGGGGATGGAGGTGACGCCGGGCTTGTGCTTTTCGATGATGCCGTCCCCGTTGAGGACGCGGCGGGATCCGTCGGGCAGGACCTCCAGGACCTTCGACTCAAACCGCGGGGACAGGCCGTTGTTGGAGCCGGTGCAGTGATACCAGTTGAAATCCCATCCGATGAGCTTGTCCAGCTCCATATCCTTTTCGCTTCCGTCATAGTTGCCGACGGCCAGCTCCTTCGGGATCTTTCCCTGCTCCGCCCATTCGGTCAGCAGCTCCCCCCAGTAGCCGAAATGCACGGCGGGGAACCGGTCGACGGGCTGATAGTGCAGGATGCTCATGGCGCGTTCTCTGTTGGTCATATGGTCCTCCGATCTATTCCCGGACGGCGCGGGACGCGTATTCCTCCAGCATGGCGACGTAGACGCGGTACCGCTCCAGAGGGACGTCCGGCGGGGTCTGATGGTCCACCGAGGGGATGAAGCCCCCCGTTTTCATGACGGGCAGCAGGCGTTCGAACTCACCCCGCATGGCCTCCGCATCCCGGCGCATGGTCATCTTGTCAAAGGCTCCGATGAAGAGGAAGTCGGGATACGCCTCCCTGAGCGCCGGAAGATCCACGCCCGCCTGCCGCTCCAGAGGCAGAACGCCCTCGATGCCCGCGCGCCTCAGCCACGGGATCATCTTCGTCACGTCCCCGTCCGTATCCACGATGACCTTCGTCCCGTGCTCCCGGATGAAGGGGACCACCTTTTTGTAGTAGGGCAGGAGGAACTCGTCGAAGCACGCCTCGGAGAGCATAGGTCCGTTGTTGTAGCTCATGTCCTCGCCGAAGGTCATAAAGTCCGGGGTGAGGATCTCGTAGATCCGCTCCATCTGACGAAGCTGATAGTCTGCCAGATCGTCCAGAATCCGGTGGTACAGCTCCGGATAGTCGTAGAAGGAATAGAGGTGTCCCTCGATGCCGAAGAGGGTCCGGGGAAACCAGAAGCCGCCGTCCAGGGAGAACCAGATGGGGTACGCTCCCGCGTCGTGTTCCGCCTTCCGCCGACGCATATCCTCGAGCTGGCCGTCCGGTCCGTGCTCCGGATAGAGGAACGGCAGGATGGCCTCGTAGCTCTCCTCGTCCTCCATGATGGGGCCGCCGTTGAACTTCGGTCCGGGACAGCCCGGTCCTCTGTGGGGGAGCCAGTACTGGATATGCTGGTCCAGGCCCAGAGTCGGTGCGATCTCGTGCCAGGGGAGCTCCCGGGAAAGTCCCTGCTCCTGCCAGGCGCGGATGGTCTTGTCCCACCAGGAGGCCCACTCGATCATGGGGAGGCGGTCGTCCGGCTTCTCAAAGCTCAGAACCGCCTGCACCCGTTCGCGGTTGGTCATAAAATGCCCTCTTCCTTTCTGCGCCCTCCTCCATGTTACGGACAGAGGGCCGGAAGCATCCCGCAAGGAGAAGCGCTCCTCCGGGTACGCATTTTTTGCTATTGTACCACATCCGGGGCGGATGTTCAAGGTGTGAGGAAAATTTTCACCGTCACCCGGGATGGTTTTTCCCGTTCCGCATGGATTGGATTCTATTATACCATGCCCGCGCGCGCTCCGTCAAGATGAAGATGCTCCGGAGGGAAAAAGAAAACGGCATTCGTTGACAGGAGCGGGCAAAGCTGGTATACTGGACGCGGAACGAACGCACGGAGGCTGTCATGGACTGGATTTACAACTTCGATTCCCCGCTCGGACCGCTGACGGCGGCGTCGGACGGGACCTCGCTGACGGGACTGTGGTTCCGGGGGCAGGCGCATTTCGGGCGGACCCTGGGACCGGAGCATGAGGAGCGGCTCCTGCCGGTATTCCGGGAATGCGCGGCATGGCTCGGGATGTATTTCGAGGGAGCGGTCCCGGACTTCACCCCGCCCCTGAACCTCCGCGGCACCCCCTTTCAGAAGGCCGTCTGGGATCTGCTGACGAAAATCCCCCCGGGGGAGACCGCCGCCTACGGAGAGCTTGCCCGGACGCTCCGTCCGGAGGGAGGAGGCATGGCGGCCAGAGCCGTTGGATCCGCCGTGGGGCTCAATCCGGTCTCCCTGATCGTCCCCTGCCACCGGGTGGTGGGAGCGGACGGCTCCCTCACCGGATACGCCGGCGGCGTCGGACGGAAGCTCCGTCTGCTGGAGCTGGAGCGGGGGATGTACTGCTGATCCCGCGCAAAACCGCCGCGGTTCCCATCATCCGGAGCTCGTCCGGACCGGGAGGAAGCCGCGGCGGATTTCATTCGGGACGGTTCGGCTCAGTCCTGCTCCATAAGCCGGAGATTGCCCTCCACCACCGCCTGATCCGCGCTGTCGATCAGGGGATGGGCGCCGTTGTACAGGAAGCATCCGATCTCGTAGCCGCCCCGGACAATCTGATCCTCGGTGGGCAGGTACGCCTCGTAGCCGTTGGTGTTGGACAGGCACAGCACGTACCGGAACGGCGCGTAGGCCCGCATGCGCATGGAGGTCTCGGCGAAGATCTCAAAGGGGAACGGCACGAAGGCCACGTCCCCGAGGCTGATGATGGTCTGAGGAATCACGAAATCCTCGTAGGGCGGGCATCCGGCCTCGTATTCCTCGAGCATGGCCCGGTAGTGGGCGTACTCCAGCCGCTGGATGTTGATGAGGGCGGCGGGATCCCGGTAGGACGCCAGCTTCGCCTCCACCTCCTCCCGGGGCGGCAGGGGCTTGCGGGGGATCCGGACCTCGCCCTCGTACAGACGGAGTCTTCCCTCCGCGTACACGCCGGCGGCTTTATAGGCGCGGAGAGCGTCCATGGCGGCGACTCCTCCCAGCTCCTCCACGTGGCGGATGTCTCCCACGGTTTTCCCGTTGGTGAGGCGCGGACCCACGTCTCCCTGGGCGCCGTTCCAGTAAGCGGTGAGGACGCCGGTCTCCGCCTCCAACCGGTCGATCATGATGCCGGACCAGTCCCGGGTGATCTCGTGGTTCCGTCCGGCGGCAGTGCCGTGACAGCCGTAGTGAAGCAGATTGAGGATGCCCTTCTTCGTCTCCCTGTTCCGGATCACGACGCAGGTCATGGTCGGGTCGTAACAGCCCCAGGGATTCTGGCCCAGATCCACGGATCCGTCCCGGTTCAGCTGGCGGCGGTTGATCCCTACCTTCGATTCGCATTCTCCCACGCTGAGCTCGGCGGGCTGAAGGTCCTCCAGAGCGCGGAGGGCGGCCTTTTCCATGGCGGGGAACAGAATCCTGTCCACGTAGTCCCGGTCGATGTCGCCCCATCCCTCGATGCCGGACACGTTGGGAGCGGAATGGGTATGGGTGGCGGCGGCGATGATGCGTCCCACGGGCAGGCCGGTGGATTTGCTGATCCTCTCCCGGATCTCCGTGCAGAGGACGGTGCCGAAGTCTCCCACGGTGATCGTCATGAGCAGGACGGAATCCTCCCCCTGACGGAAGGCCGCCGCGGTGACGGAGAGGGGATCGTGGACGGACGTGCTGACGGTGTCGGGCGTATAGCCGTAGAGCAGGGTCCCGACGGCGGGGGTGATGTCCTCCCGGGCCGCTCCGGCCAAAAACGCTCCGCTGATGGTTTTCATAATGGCGCACACCTCGCTGAAATGGATTTCTGTCCCGATTATAACAGAAACCGGGGCGTTTGTAAACCGGAGACGGGCAAATCCGGAAAGAAAATCCCGCGGAGCGCGTTTTTCTCAATCCGGATTGACAGGGGCGGTTCCGTTTGGTATAATATTCAAGAGGATCCGGAGGCGCGGCGGATTTTTTGTGGATTCCGCCGGGGACAGCCGGAGCATACGCTTCATACGGAGGAGAATTCCATGAAAAAGAAACTGCTTTACGGACAGGTCGGCGGCTCTCTGAACGCCTTCATCGGCGGGGTCCATCGGGTGGGCATCGCCTTCGACGGACGGGCTCAGCTGGCGGCGGGCTGCTTCAGCCGGGATCCCGCGGCCAACCGGGAAACCGGTGAATTCTACGGACTCGATCCGGAGCGGATCTACGGGTCCTATACCGAAATGGCGGAGGCGGAGGGTAAGCGGGAGGACGGCATCGACTTCGCCGTGGTCACCACGCCCAACAACGCCCACTACGCGATCTGCCGGGCCTTTCTGGAAAACGGCATCCACGTGCTCTGCGAAAAGCCCCTGTGCTTCGAGGTCAGCGAGGCGGAGGAGCTGAAGCGGCTGGCGGAGGAGCGGGGCCTGCTCTTCTGCGTCAACTACTCCTACTCCGGCAACGTGCTGGCGAAGGAGGCGCGCCACCTGATCCGCTCCGGCGTCATCGGCGACATCATCAACGTCAACGCCGAGTACCTGCAGGAGTATCTGGTGGACGACGTAGGCGCCGGGGATGAGGCCATGGTGAAGCTGTCCTCCTGGCGGAAGGATCCCGCGGTGGCCGGCATCTCCAACTGCGTGGGCGACATCGGCTCCCACATCGAGAACACGGTGGCTTACATGACCGGGCTGAAGCTGAAACGGGTGGCGGCCCTGACAGACACCTTCGGCCAGCCTCTGGACCTGAACGCCAACATTCTGGTAGAGTTCGAGAACGGAGCCCACGGCGTCTACAGCTGCTCCCAGGTGTGCGTGGGCCACATGAACGGCCTGACGGTGCGGATCTTCGGCACGCTGGGCGCCATCGAGTGGGTGCAGGAGAATCCCAACGTGCTGTACGTGACCCTCAAGGGACAGCCCACCCAGATCTACAACCGGGGCATGGGCTACATCAGCCCGGAGGCCGCCGCGTTCAGCCGTCTTCCCTCCGGTCATCCCGAGGGGCTGTACGTGGCCTTCGCCAACATCTACAAGGCCTTCATCTCGTCCGTGCTGAAGACGGCCAACGGAGAGCCCCTGACCGAGGAGGACCGGGACTATCCGGGTCTGGACGCGGGCATCGCCGGTGTGAAGTTCATCCACGCCTGCGTGGAGAGCGGAAAGCGCGACGCAGCCTGGGTGGAGGTATAAGGGCCGCCGTATCCCGGCAGAATTTCCATAGCCCGGGACATTCCTCCGTCAATCGGATATGACAAAGGGGCTGTCGCATTAACTTCCAGAAAAGGAGAAATGCAACAGCCCTGTTTTAGTTCAAAGACGTTTGTCCTTCTTTTTCTCCTTTATCGAGGAGAA
>CACYWX010000076.1:13396-15098 GCA_902778205.1 uncultured Ruminococcus sp.
ACCTCTGCGGAGGTCGGCTCAGGGCTCCGCCCTAAGAACCCGCGACCTTTTGTAAAAGGTCGATCAAAACTTTGAAATTGTTTTGCGACAGCCCGTTTTATAATTCTACAGAAGGTTCGTTTACCGCGCTCCCCCGTCCAGCCTCAGCTCGGAGGCGTGGGCGCGCATGCCTTCGATGACCAGGGCGGCCACCTCGGAGATCTCCATGCCCAGGAGGCCGCAGCCCTTCAGGATCAGCTCCCGGTCGCACTTGGCGGCGAACTTCTTGTCCTTCCACTTCTTCATGAAGCTCTTCAGCTCCAGATCCATAATCCCCTGCGGTCTCATCCGGGCGGCGGCCTGCACAATGCCGGTCAGCTCGTCCACGGTGAAGAGGCTCTTCTCCATGTCGGTGAGAGGCTCCACGTCCGTGCAGATGC
Source organism: uncultured Ruminococcus sp. (assembly GCA_902778205.1). GTDB lineage: Bacteria > Bacillota > Clostridia > Oscillospirales > CAG-272 > UMGS1696. Next base: position 13,816 of record CACYWX010000076.1, read on the forward strand.
CCCAGCCGTGGGAGAGGATCGCCCGGATGTCCTCCTCCGGCACGCCGGCCTCTCTGAGGGGCCCCTCCGTATGGGCCAGATGCTCCTCGGGATACTCCTCGTAATCGTAGTCGTGGAGCCAGCCCACGGCCTCCCAGTGTTCCCGGTCCCCGCCAAAATGCTCCGCCATGGCTCCCATCGCCGCGGAGACGTTGGCCGCATGCAGGAGAAGATGATCCTCGTGCACCGCCCGGGCGTTGATTTCCTTTGCTTTGTCCAGCGTCAGCCTTTCCATATCCGATCCTCTTCCTTCGGTTCAGTCCGTGATTTTCTGCGGCGTCCAGTTCAGGTAATCCCCGGAGACCAGGCTGTAGCGGACGCCGTTCTTCTCCCCGAGGATGCTGTCGTGAAAGCGGCTCTCCCCGTGGCAGTGGGCGTAGATCACCTGACCGGCCCCGTATTCCTCCGCCATGCGGGTAAAGACGCTGTCCCGCTCCAGAATGCTCGTGGGCGGATAGTGCAGGAACATGATGTACCGGTGGAATCCGGCCTCCCGCGCCGCCTCGAAGGACTGCCTCAGCCGCTCCGCCTCCCGCTCCACCAGCCGGTCCGCCCGCTCCTTCGCCTCCTCGTCCCAGCCCGCCAGCCGTCCCCGGCGGTCCAGCCAGAAGGGTCCCTCGAAGCAGAAGCCCTTGGTGCCCACCAGCGCGGTCCGGCCGAAGGGATAGAAATTGTTCTGCAGAAAGAACAGTCTGCCCTCGAAGCGGCGGTTCAGAGCCTCCGTCTTCTTCGCGTCCCAGAACATGTCGTGGTTGCCCCGCAGAAGGACCTTATGCCCGGGGAGCTCCTCGATGTACCGGAAATCCGGCGCGCACTCGGCGTCGTTCTTCCCCCAGCTGTGGTCCCCGGCCAGAAGGAGCGTGTCGTCCGGTCCGATCAGGGCGGCGCAGTTCTTCCGGAACCGTTCCTCGTGATTTCTCCAGAGCCGGTCCGTCCGCTGTCCGCGCGCCTTCAGCTCAGAGCCGAAATGCAGATGCAGATCCCCGATGGCGTAAAGGGCCAAATCCTCCGCCTCCTTCCGTTTTCCCACGCGGGGATTATACCACATCCCGCCGCGGGATGCAAGAGGGCCGGATCAGTCCCCGTAGAATTCCGCCAGGGAGGCCAGCTCCTCGTCGGTCAGGGCGCCACGGATCAGCAGGAATTCGTCCAGCACCGCGCCCAGCCGTTCGGGATACCGCCCGGTGCCGTCCTGTCCGATGTTCAGCTTTCTCAGGCCGTCGAAGGACACCCCGCGCAGGGAG
>CACYWX010000077.1 GCA_902778205.1 uncultured Ruminococcus sp.
TTCTCAACCTAAAAAGACAATCTGTCAAAGATGTGCAAAAAACAAAGTCAGAAAAAGTGCACTGCACGTTACCCCGTGCTGCACGAAGAGAAGAATGCTACACCAGTGTATTTATAAAGTTCTTGCCAGGCTTCTTTCAAGAAGCCGCGTTTTCCCTTTTAGAATGAGATTAGTATGAGGCGTGCGTTACGGGATCCCGCCGTCAGTATTCGATGCCGGGCCGCGCGGTGACGCCCCGGTCGAAGGGATGCTTTTCCTTGCGCATCTCCGTGGCGTAATCCGCCAGCTCCAGAAGCTCCGGAGCGGGATGGCGGCCCGTGAGCACGATCTCCCGCCGGTTCCCTTCCCTGCGGAGGAACTCCGTGACGGCCTCCCGGTCCAGCGCGCCGTAGCCGTAGGCCGAAACCGCCTCGTCCAGCACGATGAGGCCGAACTCCTCCGCCCGCGCCTCGATCCCGGAGAAGAAGGCCCGGCAGCTTCCGCTGATCTCGTTCCGCTGGGCGTCGTTCATGGTGCGCCAGCGTCCGAAATGAGCCGCGGGATGGGCGGTTTCCACGCCGGGCAGGGCGTTCAGGGAGACGATCTCCGAGGAACTCCCGTCCTTGAAGAACTGGGCGAAGAGGACCTTCATGCCGGCGCCGGCCGCCCGGACCGACAGTCCCGCCGCCGCGGTGGTCTTCCCTTTCCCCTCGCCGTAATACAGATGGATCATACGCCCTCCTCCAGAATCCGGTAAATCATGTCCATATCCAGCGCCCCCCGGACCGCATCCGCCAGCTTATCGTACTGGCTCTCCCGGTAGGCGTGCACGTCGAAGACCGCGCCCTCGTCGAACTCCAGCCCGGCCCGGTCGTACAGCGCCCGGACGATGACCTCCGCGATGCCGTTTTCGTCGAACAGGCCGTGGATGTAGCTCCCCCAGACGTTTCCGGAGCGGATCAGCGGGGAGACCGTTCCGCTCTGTCCCATGTGGATCTCGTAGCCCCGGTAGTACAGGCCGTTCAGACCCGCCAGCAGGCCGTCCGCGTCCCGGAACACGCCCTCGGTCTGGGTCCGGGTCTTTTCCTTCGCGAAGACAGTTTCCAGAGGCAAGAGTCCCATGCCCGCAATCTCGCCGCCGCCCTCCGTCTCATAGGGATCGGAGATCTTCTTCCCCAGCATCTGAAGTCCGCCGCAGATCCCGATGACCGGCGTTCCCCGGGAGGCCGCCTTCAAAACCGCCGCCTCCAGACCATTCTGGCGCATCCATTTCAGGTCCGCGATGGTGGACTTGGTGCCCGGCAGGACGATCATATCCGGGGAGCCCAGCTCGAAGACGTTCTTCACATAGCGGAGGGACACGCCGGAGAACCGGGAGAAGGGGGTGAAATCCGTGAAATTGGAGATCCGGGGCAGGGACACCACGGCGATGTCGATCTCCTTCCGGGTCCCCGCCGTCAGACGCTCGCTGAGGGAGTCCTCGTCGTCGATGTCCACCCGGACGTAGGGCACCACCCCGGCGCAGGGGACCTTCACCAGCTCGTACAGCATGTCCAGCCCCGGCTCAAGGATCGACACGTCGCCCCGGAACTTGTTGATGACCGTGGCCTTCACCATGGCCCTCTCCTCCGGCTCCAGCAGGGCCACGGTGCCGTAGAGCTGGGCGAACACCCCGCCCCGGTCGATGTCTCCCACCAGCAGGACGGGAGCCCCGGCCATTTTCGCCATGCCCATGTTGACGATGTCCGCGCTCTTCAGGTTGATCTCCGCCGGGGAGCCCGCCCCCTCGATCACCATGACGTCGTTTTCCGCCGCCAGGGTGTCGTAGGCGCGGAGGATGTCGGGGATCAGCTGCGTCTTGTATTTAAAGTAATCCGCCGCCCGCATGTTGCCCCGGACCTCGCCGTTCACGATCACCTGGGATCCCACGTCGGTGGTGGGCTTGAGCAGGATGGGATTCATCAGCACGGAGGGCTTCACCCCGGCCGCCTCCGCCTGTACCACCTGGGCCCGGCCCATTTCCAGCCCCTCGTCGGTGATGAAGGAATTCAGGGCCATGTTCTGGGATTTGAAGGGAGCCACCCGGTATCCGTCCTGACGGAAGATCCGGCACAGGGCGGCGCAGAGCAGGCTTTTCCCCGCGTTCGACATGGTTCCCTGGATCATGATGGGTTTCGCTTTTCTCACGTCAGCACCTCCTCAAGGGCTCTGAGCAGCGTATCGTTTTCCTCCGGGGTCCGCACGGCGCACCGGAACCAGCCCGCCCCGAGGCCCGGATAATCGGAGCAGTCCCGCATGAGGATCCCGCGGTCCCTCAGCAGGGGCAGCAGATCCCGGGAGGCGCGGCAGAGCAGATAGTTGGCCTCCCCGGGCAGGACCGTGAGACCGAGGGAACGAAGCGCCCCGGCCATCCGTTCCCGCTCCGCGGAGATCCTCCGGACCGATTCCCTGAGCCATGCGCGGCATCCGAGAGCGGCAAGTCCGGCCTCCTGCGCCGGGACCGACACGTTCCAGCACTGGGATTTTTCCGACATGGCGGCGAGGAACTCTCCGTCCGAGGACAGAACGTACCCGAGGCGCACACCCGCCATGGCATAGCTCTTGGTGAAGGCGCGCAGGACCGTCACGTTCGGACACTCCCGGATCAGTCCGGGGATCCCATACCGGTCCGGGTCCTCCGTCAGATCGAGGAAGCAGAAGTCGAAGAACATCCGGGCTCCGGTGTCCGCCAGCCCGCGGATCAGGACCGGATCGGCGGCGATGCCCGTGGGATTGTCGGGAGAGCAGAGGAAGACGGCGGAATACCGGGCGAAATCCACCCGGAGGATTGCCTCCGTCAGCCGGAAGCCGTCCTCCTCCCGTAGCATGTACCTCTCAACCGGGATCCCTGCCGCCCGGAGCGCCGTCTCGTATTCCGAAAAGGCCGGCTCGACGATGAGGGCGGGACGCGCGTCCAGGTCCCGGAGGGCGTAGGCGCAAAGATAGATCAGCTCCGCCGCGCCGTTTCCGCAGAGGATGCAGTCAGAAGGGACCGATTCCGCCTCCGAAAGGGCTTCTCTGAGGGCGGTGCAGTACGGATCCGGATAGACGTCGGACCGCTCCGCCGCCCGGATGAGCGCCGCCTTCACCGGGTCCGGCATGCCCATGGGGTTGATGTTGGCGGAGAAGTCGAGGACCCCGCGGTTATGATAAATGTCGCCCCCGTGAGGGCTTTTTCCGTTCAGAAGCATAGGGCCGCTCCGATCCGCGCGAGAACTCCCAGGACCAGCGTCAAAAGGGACGCCGCGTACATCAGTCTGCCCGCGCGGGTGATGTCCATGGGCTCGATGTCCCGGAGAGGATCGCCGATATATTCCTTTTTATGGATCACGCCGCCGTACACCGCGTCCCCGGCCAGTCTCAGCCTCAGCGCGCCCGCGCACGCCGACTCCGTCTGGGCGGAATTGGGGCTGGCGTGCTTATACCGGTCCCGCCGGAAGATCCTCCAGGCGTTTTTCCCGTCCAGTCCGCAGAGAGGGGCGGTAAGGATCATGAAGAGTCCGGACAGCCGGGCCGGGATGAAGTTCACAACGTCGTCCGTCTTTGCCGCCGCCCGTCCGAAGTACAGGTACTTTTCGTTTTTATAACCCAGCATGGAGTCCATGGTGTTGATGGATTTGTAGAAGAAGCCGCCCGCCGCTCCGAAAAGAAGGATCCAGCAGAGGGGGGCGATCACCCCGTCGGAGGCGTTCTCCGCCACGGTCTCCACCGCCGCCCGGCAGATCCCGTCCTCGTCCAGCACGTCCGTATCCCGTCCGACGATCATGGAGACGGCGTACCGCGCCCCCTCCGTATCGCCTTTTTCCAGCGCCTTCTGCACCTTCTTTCCTTCCTTGAACAGCTGGCGCGCCGCGAGGATCTGCCAGCACATGACGGCGTTCAGGATCAGGTAGAGAGCGGGATGGAGCCTCCACGCCGCCTCGGACAGAAGGGCCGGAGGAACGGTGGAGAGGAGGGCGACGAGGATCACGGTGAGCGCGCCCCGGCCCACGTCCTTCGGGTTGGAATTGCCCCGGCGCAGCTTCCGGTCGAAGAAGGAGATCCACTTCCCGATGGCCACCACGGGATGAGGGATCGAATAGGGGTCCCCGACGAAAAAGTCGATGACGAAGCCGAGGCACAGCGCCGCCGTCTGCCAGAGAATGCGTTCCCTCACGGTTTTCTCCCTCCCATGAGCGTCACCACCGACACCGGGTTCTGCGCCGTCATCATGTGGTAGCGTCCCAGCTTTCTCGATCGCGCCGTGTTCACCGAAACGGTCTCGTACCCCGCGAACCCGAATTCCGCCGCGCATGCCGCCGTCTCCGCCTGGGTCTCCAGCGTCGCGGCGTTCACCACGATCCGCACCTGCGGGTTCTTTTCCAGCAGGGCGGACAGGATTTCACGCAGATCCCCCGACGAGCCGCCGATGAAGGCGTGGGTGGGCGCGGGCAGCTCACGAAGGGCCTCCGGCGCGCGTCCCGCGATCACCTCGAGGTTTTCGACCCGGAATTTCACCCGGTTCCGCCGCACCAGCTCCGCCGCGTCCTCCTCCTTCTCAACGGCGAATACACGGCCCTCATATGCCGAGAGGGCGCATTCCACCGACACCGATCCGGTCCCCGCGCCGATGTCGACCACCACGGCGTCCGGCGGCAGATCCAGCGCGGCCATGGACACGGCCCGGACCTCGGCCTTCGTCATGGGCACGTCCCCCCGGATGAATTCGTCGTCCGAGATGCCCCTCCGCACGCGGAAATCCGGGCAGTCGTTCTCCACGTACAGGAGGGAGAGCGGATCGTATTCCCCGGACGCCAGCTCCTCCGCCGTGCCCCGGGTGATCCGCTCGTCCGGATAGGAAAGCCGCTCCCCCACGGCACACCGCAGATGTCCCAGCCCGAATTCGGAAAGCCGTCCGCAGAGAGCCGCCGGGGTGTTCTCCCCTCCGGTCAGGGCAAAGACCTTTTTGGAGGAGGTGATGGCGTGGATCAGGTTCGCGTCCCGCCCGTGGAGGGAGACGGAGACTGCGTCGTCCCAGCTCACGCCCAGCCGCGCGGCGAGAACGGACACGGACGAAACCCCGGGCAGGACCGTCACGTCGTACCCCTCCAGGGCTTCGAGCAGCTTTTTCGTACCGCTGTAAAATCCCGTGTCCCCCCGCATGACCACGGCGGCGCGGCGGATGGCGGGATGCTCGTCCAAGAGGGCCCGGATCCTCCCGGGGAGGAACTCGAAATACAGGGGCTTTCCGGGAATGGCCTCCGACGCGGATTCCGCCACGGACCGGGCTCCGATCACCGCGCCGCAGTCCGCCAGGGCGTTTTTCGCCTCCGCCGTCAGGGTATCCGCGCCGCCCGGTCCGATGCCGACCACCGTGACGCGCCGCCCGGGCAGGGGCAGAATCCGGCCAAGCTCCGCCACGGCCTCGTCCACGGACACGCCCTCGGTCTGCTCCGGCAGTCCCACGATGACGGCAAGCGCGCCCGCCGCCCTCGCCGCCCGGATCTTTTCGTCGAAGCCCCCGGCCCGCCCGGACGCCTTCGTCACCATGTACCGCGCGCCGACGCTCTTCATCTGTGCCAGGTTGATCTCCTCGGAGAAGGGTCCCTGGGCGGCGATGATATGGGCCTGCGGGATCCCGGCGGCGGCGCAGGACTCCAGAGAGGACACCGTCGGCAGGACCCTGGCCCAGACCCGGTTCATGTCGAGGCCGATATAGGAGGACAGCTCCTTCGCGCCGGTGGTCAGGAAGATATTCCCCTCCCGTTCCATGAGAAAGTCCCTCGCCGCCTCAACGGACGGCACGTATTCCGCCCCGGCCACGAACCCATCGCAGTCCCGCAGGATCCGCGTCACGGGTATGCCGAGGGAAGCCGCCGCCCGCCGGATGTTCTCCGTCACAAGGGCGGCGTAGGGATGGGTGGCGTCGAGGATCCGGGTAAAGGCCCGCTCCCGGAAGAACGCCTCCATCTCCTCCGCGTCCATGCGCCCGGACCGGACCTCGATCCCCGGGATCCCGTCCAGAAGGACCTCGCCGTATTCCGTGGCTACGCAGACCGTCAGCGGTGCGGCGGGACCCAGAAGCCCGGCCAGCTGTCTGCCCTCCGTGGTCCCGGCGAAGAGGCAGAGCTTTTCCGCGGTGTCATTCATGCCGATACCCCCGGGGCGTCACCATCTTTCCGCCGACGATCCTTGTGGCCGAGCTGCCGATGAAAACCGTGGTGAACATGTCGGCGGCGTAATCCTTCAGCGCTCCGAGGGGGAGAAGCTCCCATGCCTCCCCCTCCCGGCCGATGTTCCGAGCGATCCCGCAGACGGTCTCAGAGGCGCGGTATTTCAGAAAGATCCCGCATGCCTTTTCCAGATAGTCGGCGCGCTTTCTGCTGGCAGGATTGTACAGCACCGCCGCAAAATCCCCGGACGCCGCCGCCTCCAGCCGCTTTTCGATGACCTCCCAGGGGGTCAGCAGGTCCGAGAGGCTGATCACGGCGAAATCGGCCGTCAGCGGGGAGCCCAGAAGCGCCGCCCCCGAGCACGCCGCCGTCACGCCGGGCAGGATCTCGATCTCCGCGCCGTACTCCTCCGCCAGCTCCAGGACCGGGGAGGCCATGCCGTAGATCCCCGCGTCGCCGGAGCAGATCATGACGGTGTTCTTCCCCTCCTCGGCGGTTTCCAGCGCCAGACGGCACCGCTCGAGCTCCTTCATCATGGGGGTCGAGATCCAGGTCTTGTCCGGGAAATACGGCTTCATCAGGTCGCAGTACACCGTATAGCCCACGATCACGTCCGCTCCCTCCAGAGCGCGCGCCGCGGCGATGGTCAGTCCCTCGTAATTTCCCGCGCCGATGCCGGCCACAGTCAGTTTTTTCAAAATTCCACCCTCCATTCCGAAGCCGCCGCGGCCACCGTCACGCCGTCCCGGGCGGTTTTTCGCACAAGCAGCGTTCCCGTTCCGCTTCCCAGCACCGCGGCCCGCTCGCAGACATTGCCCACGCCCACGGTTTTCCTCACAAACTCCGATTCCGCAAAGTCCCCCGGCACCGCCCCGAGTTCCTCCGCGGAATAAAAGACCAGCTCCGCTCCGATGCCGGAAGCGTATTCCGCAAGTCCCGCCTCGTCCCGCTTCACGTCGATGGATGCCGCCCGGCACACCGCGCGCGGATCGATCCCGGCGGACGAAAGCGTCTCCGTCACCGCAGCCCGGACCGCCTCCGCCGAAATCCCTCTCCGGCATCCGATCCCCAGGGTCACAATCCGCGGGATCAGGCGCAGGGTCCGCATGAAGGGTTCGTCACGCCGGATGCCGATATGGATGCCCAGTTCTCCGCCTTCTCCCCGGATCAGTCCGGCCGGAAGCCGGTCGGGCAGAGGAAACTCCGACGAGATCGGCACGTCCCCGGTCAGGACCGCCGCAGACACCGCCTTGGCCGTATCCATGGAGGAGAGGGCGCAGCCGTGAGCAGCCGCCCAGGCGTCGCAGGAGAACCGGCCCGCGCCGTCCGTGGCGGTGGTGACGACGGCCAGGGCGCCCAGCTTCTCCGCCAGCTCCTCCGCCAGGGCGTTCGCTCCTCCGATGTGGCCGGAGAGGATCGGGATCACGTACCGCCCCCGGTCGTCCAGCACCAGCACCGCCGGATCCTCCGTCTTGCTTTTCAGATGGGGCGCGATGTCCCGCACGGCGATGCCGCAGGCTCCGATGAAGATCAGGGCGTCGTGGGAGGAAAACAGCTCCCCCATGTCCGCTCCGATCCGGTCGTGGGCGGTGAAGCCGTATCGTTCGGCGTACTTCCGGACGGAATGCACCTCCGCGCCCTCCATGCCCGGCAGTCCGATGAGCCGCAGAGCCAGGGCGGCTCCGGCGTCGGAAAAGCAGATCACGGCGGTCTTCATTTCTTCTCCGCCTCCCGGAACTCCGTCGCGAAGGACGGGTCGTACAGCTTCGAGCGGTCGAAGGTCTCCCCGAGGACGCCTCCCGCCACGATGAGGGCCGTCTTCGTCACATGATTCGCCTCCGCCGTCTCCTCAAGGGTCCCGAGGGTACAGCGGAGGACCTTCTCGTCCGGCCAGGACGCTTTATAGACGATGGCCGCGGGGGTGTCCGGATCCAGTCCTCCCGCCGTCAGCTCCTCCGTCACGGAGCGAAGGAGACCCGTCGAGAGGAAGAGAACCATGGTGGCTCCGTGGGCGGCGAAGGAGCGGAGGCTCTCTCCTTCCGGCACGGGCGTTCTCCCGGCGGCCCGGGTGATGATCACGGACTGGGAGACGCCGGGGAGGGTGTATTCCGTTTTCAGGGCCGCCGCGGCTCCCGCGAACGCGCTGACACCGGGGGTGACGTCGTATTCGATCCCCAGCCGGTCGAACTCCCGCATCTGCTCGCCGATGGCGCCGTACAGGGAGGGATCCCCCGAATGGAGACGGACGGTGGTCTTCCCGGCAGCCTCCGCCACCTTCACCGCTCCGACGATCTCCTCCAGGGTCATCTTCGCGCTGTCCAGCAGCTCGCACCCCGGACGGGCGTACGCCAGCAGGTCCGGGTTGACGAGGGATCCGGCGTAGACAATCAGATCCGCTTCCTCCAGCAGGCGCTTTCCGCGCAGGGTGATGAGATCCGCCGCCCCGCATCCGGCTCCGACAATGTGTACCATATCAGGCTTCCTTTCGTATTTCGTCCAGCAGTTCGTCCGCGAGGGAGGTTTTCCCGAGGATGCCGTACACGTTCGAGAACGTCACGGCTCCGGTCCGCAGTCCGCCGATGGTCTTCTGATGCGCGAGATGGAAGCCCATGCGCTCCGTCACGCTCTCCATGACCGCTCCGCGCAGTCCCGCTTCCTCCAGAATCGCCAGCATGTCGTCCGTCATGGCGCTGTCCATGATCCGCCGCACGATCTCCCGGTCCGCGCCGCACAGGCCCGCGTGAGCCGCGAAGATCTCCGCCCGGCAGTCCCCCCACCGGGAGTGGGTGTTGAGCATCCCGCCGGCCAGCTTCACGAGCTTTCCGATGTGGCCCACGAGAAGCGCGCTCCGGAATCCCGCCTCGGCCGCCAGGGAGAAGGCGTCGCCGATGAAGTTCGACACGGTGACGGCGGATTCCGGATCGATGCCCAGCTCGTTTCTGATAAAATCCGCCCCGTAGTTGCCGGGGACGAAGAGCGCCGTTTTCCTCCCGTCCGCCGCCCGCATGGAGAGCTCCGTCCGGATGGTCTCCACCACGGCCTCGTCGCTCATGGGCTCCACGATCCCGGTGGTGCCGAGGATCGAAAGTCCTCCCACGATGCCGAGGCGCGGATTGAAGGTCTTTTTCGCAAGCTCGACGCCATCCGGAGCGTAAATCAGCACCGACAGGCCGCCTCCGTATCCCGCGCCCTCCATGACCTCCCGGAGAGCGTCCGCGATCATGCGGCGGGGCATGGAGTTGATGGCCGCCTCTCCCACGGGCTGATCCAGTCCCGGCTTCGTCACCCGGCCGATGCCCTCTCCGCCGTCGATCCGTATCACGCCCGGCTCCGGGATCTTCTCCACCCGGGCGTACACCGTCATGCCGTTCGTCACGTCCGGGTCGTCGCCGGAATCCTTGACGATGCCGCAGGAGGCGAAATCCTCCCCCCGGACGGGCTCCTTCACCTCCAGGGTCAGGCCGATCCCCCGGGGCGTCATGAGCCAGACGGTCTCGACCGTCCGGTTTTCAAACAGCATGAGGGCAGCAGCCTTGGACGCCGCAGCCGCGCAGGAGCCCGTGGTATAGCCACGCCGGAGCTTCTTTCCGTCCTTTGTGATGAAGCTGTCCATCTCCATGGCGGTCACCGGGTCAGCTGATACATCAGGGCGTTGACGATGGCCGCCGCCACGTTGGAGCCGCCCTTGCGCCCTTTCGCCACGATATGGGGCACGGAGCAGGTGAGAATGGCCTCCTTCGCCTCGAGGATGTTGACAAATCCCACCGGCACGCCGATCACCAGCTCCGGGGAGACCTTCCCCTCGTCGATGAGGGTCCTGAGGGTCAACAGAGCCGTGGGCGCGTTGCCGACGACGAAGATCACGGGGCCTCCCAGCCGCGCGGCCTTCTCCATGGAGACCTGCGCCCGGGTGCATCCCCGCTCCTTCGCCTCCTGTGCCACGTCCGGGTCGCTCATGAAGCAGTCCACCTCACATCCCAGCTTCGCCGCGGCGGTCTTGTTGATGCCGGATTTGGCCATCTGGGTGTCCGTGACGATGCGGCATCCCCTCTTCAGCGCGTCGAGAGCCTTTGCCACCGCGCCTTCGGAAAAGGCAAGGTTTTCCGCGTAGTCGAAATCCGCCGTGGTGTGGATGACGCGCTTCACGACGGCCTTGTTCTCGGGCGGGATCTCGGTTTTCAGCTCGCTTTCGATGATCTCCATGCTGCGGGCTTCAATGGCGGAGGGATCGGTGATGATCATGATTATTTTCTGCCTTTCCGCGAAAGGCACCGACGGGGCATGAAACCGGCGGCCTTCCGCTGAGTAAAGTTTTGTGGTACAATAGGTTCCGAAAG
>CACYWX010000078.1 GCA_902778205.1 uncultured Ruminococcus sp.
TCCGGGTCGAAGCTCCAGTCTCCCTGCCATATCCAGTGGAAGAAATCGATGACGATGGAGTCCAGATGAATCCCCCGGCGGCGGTACTCCCGGGCCACGGTCAGAAGCTCCTCCTGGGTCCGGTAGCGGAGCTTGCACTGCCAGAGTCCCAGAAGGCTCTCGGGCAGAGGGGAGGCGTGTCCGGTCACGTCGGCGTAGTTGGACAGGATCTCCCCCGGCGTCGGGGCGGCGGTGATCCAGTAGTCCACACATTGGGTGGCCTCGGCGCGCCATTCGGTGACGTTTTCGGCAAAGGTCGCCCTGCCGACGGCGGGATTGTTCCAGAGGAAGCCGTACCCCCGGCTGGACAGCAGGAAGGGCACGGAGATCTGGGAGTTGCGGTGAGCCATCTCCAGGGAGCATCCCTTCAGATTATACCGGGCGTTCCGGTACTGCCCCATGCCGTGCAGGACCTCCCCGTCCGAGGCCTCGAACCGGACCGTGGCGGCGAAGGTGGGGGAGCCCTCCCGGGTCTTGTAGCTCCGGGCGCGCTCATGCAGGGGCCAGGGATAGCTCTGCTCCTCCAGAAGAAGCTGGTCCCCGGAGAAGAAGCGCAGACGGTCCCCCTCGACCTCGCAGCGGATCCCGGCGCACTCCACCGAGCGGTCCGTCACAGCGGCCTCCGCGGCGGGCGGCGTCAGATCCAGAGCCCAGTCCTTATCCGGGATCGGTCCCATGGGCACGGCGCGGACGCGGATCCCCCGTCCCCAGGCTTCGACGCGGACGGTCTCGTGGCCGAAGCGCAGGGTCAGGGACGTATCGGTTTTCTGAATCATGTCCTCTCTCCTTGTCTGGTTGTTATTCAGTCTTTCAGAACGTCAGCCCGACGAGCTCCGGCTCAAAGGCCTTTACGTCGAGGATCAGCCTGTCCCCCTCGATCCGCGCCTTTCCCATGCCGGGGGCCATGGAAACAAGCTCGGCCGGAGCCTTCAGCCGGAGCTCCACCGTGTCCGTCCCCTCGTTGAAGGAGGACACGGCGCAGAGATAACGGCCCTTTTTCTCGTACACGGAGCAGCAGACGTTCTCCGTAAGGGGCTTCACCGGGCAGTCCTCCTCCCAGTAGGGATGCCACAGGGCGTTGCCGGAGTCGAAATCCGCCAGAGCCTTCCAGAAGGGCGACACCACCTCCGCGTCGGCGACGGTGCCGGGCCGGGGCAGGACGTCGTGGATCAGAGAGAGTGACGCCGCCTTGCGGATGGACATGCGGTTGTCCGTATAGGCCAGAAGCTGGGGGAACAGGCCCAGATTCTTCCCCATGTACTCGGTGCGGAAGGCCGGGAGATTGAGGAACTCCAGAAAGCCCTCCTTCAGCTTCTCCTGAATGCTCTCGCCGTTGTAGAAGCTGTCGGCGAAGGCCAGGGTGGGCGCCATAAGGCAGGAGCTCTGATGGGTGTCGATGACCCCGCCCATGCTGTGGACCAGCTCATACAGGGCGCGGGCGTGCCGGCGTGCGGCGAAGATGGGATAGGTGGAATGGCGGACGCCGCTCTTGTCGGTATAGCCACATCCGTGGGCTCCGTTGGCGCAGGCCCAGGGCACGTGGGTCCCGTCCGTGTAGATGCCGTCCAGGTGATAGTGCTCCATGGCATACCGGACCCGTTCACGCATCCCCTCCGCGTAGCCTCCGGCATAGCAGACCATGTAGGCCCGCTGGGGAGGATTGTGCCTCTGCCAGCCGCCGGTGTAATGTCCCCGGGGATTGCGGAGCAGGTACTCGTTCCTCTTCTCAAACCATTCCGGCCCGTTGGTGGGGTATTCGTAGCCGAAATAGGCCATGACCCGCATCCCGCGCCGGTGGCACTCCTCCACGCACCGCAGGAACCGCTCCTCCTCAACGGCCTGGCCGTAGTTCTGCATGGCGCTCCAGGATTCGTGGAAGATCATCCAGGTGACGCCGCACTTCCGGTATTTGTCAAGCAGAGTCTCGCCGTCCTCTCCGGGGGCGAGGAACTGATCGTCGCAGGTGTAGCTCACATGGGCGATGCGGAATTCTCCCCGGTCCCGGCGCATCTCCTTCACAGGGGTTGCCTGGATCCCGAATACGTAATCCACGGGCTCCAGCGCGTCGGACCAGGTGTCCTCCCGTCCTTCCCATGCCTCGGGCCGCCGCTCCAGCAGATTCCAGCTGAGGACCCGGCCGCCGCCCTCCTCCCGGATGGTGACGCAGGGGGATCCCTCGGACAGGGCGACGTTCTCGTCCGTCTCCGCGGCGATGCCCAGTCCGCCGAACTCCCATCCGCACCAGACGTAGGGCTTGAAGCCGCAGGACAGGCCCTCCTCCGGAACCGCGCCGCTGGCCAGACCGTCGTACTGCTCCGTGGGCCAGTAGTGATACAGGGAGGACCGCTCCTTTCTGAACGGGATCCGGATGCTCAGGCCGTCCAGGGCCACGGGGCTGACCCCCCAGAAGCTCCAGTAGGGGATCACGCTCAGGGCCATCTCCAGAAATCCGTCGTATTCCACGGTCCAGCGGATGTTGCAGAGGATGTTGCCCGCCTGTCCGCAGGCCGTGAACACCGCCCGGTCCTCGTCCGCCGAGATTGGCAGGAAGGATATGTTCTCAAAGGGCTTCTCTTCCCCGTCGAAGGAAGCCCGGAGGCATGCGGGTCCGGACAGAAGCTCCTCTCCCGCCGTGCGGATGGACACGGGGAGGAGGGAGTTCTCCCACACGTATTCGCGCCCCCATACCGCCGCCGTCACGCGGTTCCCCTCCATCGTCAGACGCACGGGCGTCCAGGGAGCCGGTACTTTCGTTTTCATGCTTTCAATCCCCTTTCTTCACTGTTCGGGTCCATTCGGCTTCATTATACCCGCGTGGGGACCTTCTGTCAAGCGCGGAGGACGGAAAAACGCCCCGCGTCCGTCCTGATTCGCAAAGGATCGGGATACGGCCGCGGAGCGGGTTTTCTATTCAGTTTCGTCGTCCGTTTTCACCATCCGTCCGATCCGCTCGGCCAGGGCGAGAAATCCGTCCGTTTTGATCAGTGCCAGCCCCTGCCCCTCGTCGCCCAGCACCACCAGCCTGTCACCGGGGGAGATGGAGAAGGTCTTCCGGGCCCGGGCTGGGATCACGATCTGTCCTTTTTCCCCCACGGTCACGACGCCGAAGATGTGCTTGCCCTTGGGAGGCACGCCCAGCCCCATATTGTCCTCCGGAGAAGCTCCGGCCAGATCGTCCAGACTGACGCCGAACAGCTCCGCCAGCTCCCGGGAACGGATCAGATCCGGCACCGTCTCTCCTGCCTCCCATTTGGCCACGGCCTGACGGGATACGCCGATCCGCTCCGCCACGTCCTCCTGGGTCAGATGCCTCAGCTTTCTCAGCTGCGCGAGATTATCCCCGAACATGCGCCTTCTCCTTTCCTTCTCCGCTCTTCCTCTTTTCGATTCCCATGACGCACCACCGCAGGACCGGAATACGCGGGATCAGCGCGCCGAGGAGCCAGCCCGCGCCGAATCCGGCCAGTGTGCTGAGAATATACGCCGCCGCCGGAGACACCAGCCCCGGCTTCGCCAGGAACAGGGCGACGGCGGAGATGCCCAGATAATGGAACAGATACAGCCCGAAGCTGCTCCTCACCATCCGGCGTGTAAAGGCAGTCTCCCGGTCCGCGTACCGCGCCGCGCCGCCGAGAATGGCCAGGGACGCGAACCATCCGTATCCGGCGAACAGCGGAGTCCGGTTCACGGGAGCGTCCGCGTAGTTCTCCCCGAAATACAGGAAGCAGAACGCCGCGCCGAGGACCAGAGCCGCCGCGAGAAACACGGGGAACCATTTTTTCAGCGCATCCAAAGCGTCGTCCCGGGAAAGGACGGCATAGCCGAGGAAAAACACCGCCCCGTACAGCCCGAACCGGTAGACCGCAATCACCGGCGTGTTGAGGATCAGTCCCGCAGCCCAGACCGGCACGACGAGAGCGGCACAGAGAAGCGCGTATCCCTTCTTCAGACGGATCTCCGGCACGCGGCCCCGGACGATTTTCCGGATCAGCAGAAGGAGCATGGACAGGACCCACAGGACCTGCAGATACCAGAGGACCCCGATGCCGCTCAGCGCCATGATGAGATACCGGACGACGCCCGGGATGCCCTCCATGGTGTCGAACGCGCCGGAGAGTCCCATGCTGACGGCTCCCTGCAGAAACTGGAACACAAAGAGGCCCACGGTGGACGGGACCAGCAGTCTCACGGTCCTCCTCCGGGCGAATTCCCCATCCGTATGCCGCTCCAGATCGTATTTGGCCGAGATGCCGGACACCAGAAAGAGGACCGGCATAAGCCAGGGATATACCGCGTACAGGAAGAGATCCCACCACTGCGGCTCATATGAAGTGATTCTCCCGAGCCCTCCGAGCACGCCCACGCCGTTGTACATGTAGAACACATGGTACAGGACCACGAAAATCTGAACGCCCCAGCGCACGTTGTCCAGGTATGCCTTTCTCATAAACAACCCACCTTTGCCACGATTGATGACATCATTATACCGGCAGAGGCGGGCCTTGTCCACCATCCAAAGCGGACACGGGACGGGGCGGAATGTTATGTTTCGTTGCGCGGGACGATATACGGGCGGATCGCTTCGGCCCAGACGGCATAGCCCTCCTCCGACAGATGGAGTCCGTCGCAGGTGTACGCCTCCGTCATGGCGCCGTCATCGGTGAAGAGGGAGTACAGGTCCACCCAGATATAGCCGTGCTCCTCCGCCAGAGCCTCGATCTCCCGGTTGAGGGCACGGATGGTCTCGTCCGAGCAGCGGCGGTAGATCTGAAAGTCGGCGGAAACCGGAAGAACGCTCTGGACGTATACCTCCGCCTCCGGATACAGAGCCGCCATGGTGTCCAGAAGGGTCCGGTAATGCGCCGCCACGATGCCCTCCAGCCCGTCGGCAAGGCTGTTGATGCCGCACAGCAGGAAGATCCGGTCCGCGTCCCCGATCTCTCCCAGCCGCTCCGTCACGTCATAGACGGTGTCCCCGTCGTGGCCCAGGTTGCACAGATCCGCCTCCGGGAAATAGGACGCGAAGTCCCCACGGGCGGTCAGGCTGTCCCCGATCATGACGATCCGGATCGGCTCCTCCTCATTCTCGTCCGGCAGGACAACCGCCGGCTGAGTTTCGGAGGACGGCATCGTCGATCCGGACGTACCCGGAACAGAATCGGGATCCATGAGTCCGGAGCAGGCGGAGAGTAGGGAAAGAAGCGCGGCCAGGAAAAGCGTGCCATGTCCGGTCGTGCGTTTCATATTTCCACTTCCTTCCCCGCTCCTTCATGCGGACCGAAGCTCAGAACGCCCAGTTTCCGTTCCGGAACACGGGCACTGTTTTCCCGTCCCGGGTGACGGCGTCGATGTTCAGATCCTCCGTGCCGATCATAAAGTCCACGTGAATCATGGAGTCGTTGATCCCGAGGGCCCGGCACTCCTCCAGACTCTTGTTCTCAAAGCCCCGGATCGTGTCCGCAAATCCCATGCCCAGGGCCAGATGACAGGCGGCGTTCTCGTCGAACAGGGTGTTATAAAAGAGGAGTCCGGATTTCCGGATGGGGGAGTCGTAGGGCACCAGCGCGCATTCGCCCAGATAAGCGGCCCCCTCGTCGGCGGTGATGATGTTGGTGAGCAAGGATTCGTTCTTCTCCGCGTGCCACTCCACGGCCTTCCCCTCATGGAACCGGATCATGAAGTTCTCGATGAGCTGTCCCTCCCGGCTGAGGGGCATGGAGGCGTACACGATGCCCTCCGCCTTTCCGCGCATGGGGGAGATGAAGCATTCCTCCGTGGGGATATTGGGGTTGAAGAAGATCCCCTGCAGGCTGGTGTCGCCGCCGCCCTTGAACTCCGCCTCCGGGATCATGCCCACGTTGAAATCCGTTCCGTCCGAGGCGGTGTAGTGCAGCTCCGCGATGCCGAGGCTGTTCAGATACGCGCAGCGGTCGTGCAGATCGGCATTGTGCGCCCGCCAGGCCTCCACCGGATCCTCCGTCACACGGCTGGTGGAGAGAATGGCCTCCCAGAGCTTTTCCACGGCCTGATGCTTCGTCAGCTCCGGGAAGAGCTTCTTTGCCCAGGCCGATCCGGGGACCGCCGCGATGCACCACTGGTATTTGTTCTCCAGCTGATCCCGGTAGCCCTTGACGAGGGGATACCGCATCTGCTGGGCCTTCAGCATCTTGTCCTGATCCGCGCCCCGCAGTCCGTCCGGGTCGTCGGAATCCAGATAGATCCGGCAGGGGATCTTCTCCACGTAGTGCTCCCAGCGGGCCTTCTGATAGCCGGTCAGGGTCCCCAGGGTCTCCACGGAGCAGTACTTGTTGTCCACCAGGGAGAGAGGCTGATAGTCCCAGTCCACCACCACACGCTCCGCACCGAGCTTATAGCATTCCTCAGCCACCATCCGGACGAACTCCGGCTGATCCAGCCCCGCCAGGATGAAAACCTCCTGACCCTTCTGCACGTTGACGCCCGCTTCCGCGATGAGACGGGCGTATTTTCTGAGGATCGTCTTTTTCATAGTCATTGCCTTTCCGAATTCGAATCATAGTCCCAGCACGGACAGGATGTGCTCCGAGAGGGCCCGGGCCTGCATGTCCACGGCGGGCATTTTGAAATGATAGGTGTCGGACCAGAAGGTCTCCCGGTCCAGCCCGTCCATGAGGGCGAACAGGTCCACGAGGGGCAGGCCCTCCCTCTCCGCAAGCCCTTTCACGGTCTCGTTGAGGGATGCGGACACCGCCGTCAGGGCCGGATCCTTCAGAGGCGTGCTGGTCACCAGGGACAACTTCGCCTCCGGGAGCTTCGCCCGGATGAAGGAGACCGCCGCACCGTAGGCCGCGTCCCATTCCGCCCGGTCCGTAGTCAGACTGTGGAGGCCGTTGTTGAAGGTGACCGCGTCGTACCGGTACGCCTCCAGCATGAACTCCAGCTCACGGAAATAATCCGGATCGGTGACGCATTTGGAGGAGGCCCAGAAGGAGACGCAGACGCGCCCCGCGAGAAGATCCCGCACACGCCCCTGATAGCCGTTGCAGATGGAATCCCCGATCAGAAGGACCCGAGGTCTGCCCTCCGTCACCGCGTCATACGCATAGGTGATGCTCCATTCAATGCCCTCGCGCCGTCTCGTCGTGGAGGCTGGGGCAAAATCGCGCCATGTCATGGGATGCCCTCCCTGTTGTTGTACAGCCGGTTTTCCGACTCATTCTCCGCCGCCTTCCGCCGCAAATGGGAACGGCTCCGCGGAGTCCTGCCGCATTATACCATATTCCGCCGCCTCCCGTCAACCCTGCCTCCTCAGGGATTGCAATCCGTGGCGTGATGTGATACAATGGAGAAATAAGAAACAGAATGAGGAGAGTGGATCCATGAAAAGCGGGAAAAGGATCGTCCTGTTCACGGACATCGGCGACACGATCATCGACGAGGGAACGGAGGTGCGGGACGAGGGCGGCACGGTGATCCACGCCCGGTGCATCCCGGGAGCGCGGAAAACCATGCGGACCCTCTATGAGGAAGGATACCCCATCGTCATGGTGGCGGACGGGACCGTTCAGTCTTTCAGCAACACCATGCGGGAGAACGGACTGGACGACATCTTCTCCGCCCGGATCATCTCCGAGGCCGTGGGAGCCGAAAAGCCCGATCCGGGCATGTTCCGGGCCGCCATGGACGAGCTGGGCCTGACGGACGCGGACCGGGGGCAGATCGTCATGGTGGGCAACAACGTCAAGCGGGACATCCTCGGCGCGAACCGGGCGGGGCTGATCTCCGTCCTGCTGACCTGGTCGGACCGCCGTCCCTTCGACGAGGACTCCCCGGAAGAGCATCCCGCTTACAAAATCGCCACCCCGCCAGAGCTGATCCCGCTCCTGGAGCGGCTGGAGGAGGAAACACAACGGCGGGAGAGTGTGACAAAATGAAAGAAGGACTCCCGTTCCGGATCAGCCGGAGGACGGGAGTCCCGTTTATTTACGCCTTCAGGTACTTCGGCAGAGCGTCGCGGCATTCCATGGAATAGAGGTCCGCGTCGCTGAGGGTGAATTCCAGCCGGACCGGAGTGTCCGCCAGACCGCCGAGCTCCCCTTCGAAGGGAACGGCGCGCCGGAGGGAATCGCCGAAGAGGTATCCGGAATCAAAGCCCGGCAGAGGTGCTCCGTCCTCGCCGCAGATTCGTATCCGAACATACCCCTGGGCGGAGGTGGAGAAGTTCAGGCTGAAGGCGTCCCCGCACAGCAGAATGGGCTTCGTCAGCACACGTCCCCCTCTCCAGGGAGCGCTCCAGGACCAGAAGCCGTCCTGACGAAGGGTGTACCGGCGCAGGACCGTGGGACGGTACCGGTACTGCTCCGTGGCGTAGAGGGAGATCTCCGGCCAACCGGTCAGGGGATCGGTCGTCTCCGTAAAGCCGTAGGACATGTAGGTACTTCCGTAGGTCCAGACGCCGTCCCGCTCCGGTCCGGGTCTGAGGAAGGACTCGTTCTCCCGAAGGAAATGCACCCCGTCCCGGGAGCGCATCAGCACGGAGTCCGTCATGGCGGTGCCTCCCCGTCCCTCCTCCTCGATCAGGCCCCGGCGCATCTCCCAGTCGGGCAGGCAGGGGATCGTGGCGGCGTCCATCCGGCGTTCCATGTACCGGGTCGGCCATCCCACGTACATATGGGGAGCCCGGGGATAAAGCATGACGTTGTTGGTGTACATCTGAAAATCCGGAGCGCCCTCTCCGTACTGAATCAGGCCCTCCTCGGTCCAGGTCCCGAAATCCGGGCTGACCGCGCGCAGAATGTCCCGCACGATCCCCTCCACGTTGCGCTCCGGTCCGTCCGCGTCCTTCACCGGATGGAAGGAGCGGTAATACAGCTCGTACTGTCCCCGGAGCGGATTCCAGAAGCAGGTGTTCAGCGAATCGAAATGGCCCTTTTCGATGACCCTGCGGCCCGTTTCGGAGAAGTGGATCCCGTCGGGGGAGGTGTAGAGCATCAGCCCCTGCCGGTACTCGCCGCAGAGTCCCTTGTACCGCTCCTCGGGCGGGCAGGCGGGATTGGTGTCCCGGAAGATGAAGATGTTGTCCATCTCCCGGCTGAAGAGGATGTTGTTGCAGAGGCTCCCGTTCCAGGGGACCACGCCCGCCTCAGTCCTTGTGAAGGTCCGCCCGTCCGCGCTCTCCGCGCAGCAGAAGCGGCCCAGATTCCCTCGGAGCTTATGGCCGTCCGTGTCCCGCAGATCGTCCGCGCCGCGGTAGTACATCCGCCAGAGCAGACCGTCCCGGAAGATCTGGAAGTATCCGCTGACGCATCCCTCCCAGCTCCGGTCGCAGACGAAGGCCGGCTCCTCCCTGCGCGGCTCGTGCATCGCAACCCGGACGCCGTCGTTTTCCTCCGTGAGCCATTCGTCCCAGAATACCTCCCGGGCATGCAGTTTTTCCGCCGCCATGATTTTCTCCTCCTTATTGCAGCCCCTTCTCCCGGCTCCGGTCTCTCAGGACGCGAACCGGTCGATAAAGGACAGGTATTCTCTGAAATACGCGGGCCTCTCCTCCGCCCAGCGCTTCATGTCCTCCGTATTGCTCTCCCACACCTCCGGGGTATAGCTCCCGTCCACGGTGGAGCGCCAGCGGTCCAGATGATGGGGGATCTCCTCCGCGATCTGCCCGGCGTACCGGTCCATGATTTCGAGAAGGGTCTTCTGCGCATCCTCTCCGCAGAGCTTTTCGCAGTAAGCCCGGAAGCTCTCCCGGAATTCCGTGTCGTGCAGGCACAGCGCCAGAAGCCCCTGCAGGTACAGGGAGTCCGGATAGTTCCCGTCGTACTCGTACGCGCCGTTTTTGTAGTTGCCCAGTGTGAAGGAGATGTTGTCCGTCTCCGCCCGGGTGTCGATCTCGGGCAGGACCAGGCATTCGTACCGTCCGAAGCAGAAGTCCATGTCCCGGGCCGCGAACCGCCAGCATCCGTCCGAATACGGATTGCCCTCCTCGGCGGGACCGGTGTACCGCCAGACGCGCAGATTGTTGTGGGGCCAGTCGGTATTGCACATGTAGAGGCACAGGGCCGCGTACTCCAGAAAGCTGTCCGTATCCAGCCGCTCCCGCAGCTTTTGATACGCCGCGGCCTCCTCCCCGGTCCCGAGCGCGGAGACGGCCTCCCGGCACATGGCCGCGAAGCCGGGCAGGGGATCCGTGGTCAGTTTTTTCAAACCCTGCCGGACCAGATAGCGGTTTTCACCGATCAGGGGCACCACGTCCGCCACCGTACCGACGGCCACCAGATCACCGTAGCGCTCCAGCATCCTCTCGCCGCTGCCCTCGCAGGCGCTGACAAGCTTCAGCGCCACGCCTACGCCGGCCAGATGGGGGTTGGGATAGGTGTTGCCCTCCTGCTTGCTGTCAATCACCGCCACCGCATCCGGAAGCTCGCCGGTCTTGCACTCGTGGTGATCGGT
>CACYWX010000079.1 GCA_902778205.1 uncultured Ruminococcus sp.
CTCCCCCGTCTCCGTCATGGGGGAATGGGGCGTCATGCGGGGCGTGGACCGGGACCTGTTCTCCCCGGATACCGCCTATACGCGGGAGCAGTGCTTTATCACCTTTCTCCGCCTGTGGAAGAACGCCCCCTGCGGCCGCTTCGTCCCGGATCAGGGCGGCGTGAGGAGCGTGCAGACCTTTGAGGAGGCCCTCGCCGGGATCCGGAGCGTCTACGGTTACAGCGAGGTGGCGTATGCCGAGGCCAGGGATTTCGCCCTGCTGCTGTATACCCAGCGGACCGGCCGTCCCGGCGCCGGATACTGCAGGATCGTGTGGCGCGACGGCGGATCCCGGGAGATCTACGGTCAGTTGCCGGACGGCTTTCTGCAAGAGTTCGCCGACCGTGTCCCAGGCGGCTTCCGATCCAGCGGCCGGTACGTGTACTTCGACTGGAGCTCCGGCCGGGACGGGAAGAGGGTCCGCTGGTGGATCGATCCGGACGACGGGGAGGCGAAGAACGCGGAAACGTCCGATTATCCGGCGGAGCTTCTCGCGGCGGGGCTTCTGTCGCGGACCGGAGAAAACCGCCGGATCTGCCCCCTTATGTACAAGCGCGCCGTCTACGCGGACCTGGCCGACGCGGAGGAAAACGACCTGTGGTTCGCCGACAGCTCCGACCTCCTGCGGTTTGAGGACGGGACCGGCTGGGTGCTGTGGTCCTTCGTGGGGGACGGATGGAAGGGAGAGGAGATCCTCGCGGCCTTCGGCATGGGGGACGGGATCCGCTCCGCCCTGGTCCGGTACCGCGGCGTGCGGCTGGAGGGAGGACGGACCGTCTCGGATTCCGCCGTCATGGCGACTCTGGCGGAGGCGGTCCGGGGGAGCGACGTGCTGTCCCGCCTGACCTGGTCCGGTCAACGGGGAGGACGGGAGGAGGACAGGAGTGAAGCGCTGGAGCTGACCCTGTCCGGACGGTACGGACCGGTACTGGAGCTGACTTTGTATCCCGGAGCGGATCTTCTGTCCCTGAGGAACGAGACCTATTTCTGCCTCGAGAAGGGATGGGGCCGGATTCTGGCGGACGCTCTGACCGGTACGGTCTCCGCCTCGGAGGAGGACTGACCGCGTGCCGGGACTGATCTGTCGGACCGGCGAATCGAAGACCGGACTGCTGTCATGAGGGCGGCGGTCCGGTTTTTTCCGTTCCCGCCGGTTTCCGGGAACGGTTGACAGGGCCGGATTTGTGCGCTATAATACGGTTGAATCATTCTTTCTGACCGGAGGCAATCCATGAGTGAAGAGCTGAAATCCCTCTCCTGCGTGAGGAGGTATCCGGGCAATCCCGTGCTGACGTCCGCCGACGTGCCGTACCGCTCCGATCTGGTGTTCAACGCCGGCGTGATCCCGTGGCGGGGAGGCTACGCCATGATCTTCCGCAACGACTACGGCGCGACGAAGGCGGAATGGGAGGCCGGGAAGCGGTTCGACGGCACCAACATCGGCCTGGCCTTCTCGGAGGACGGTATCCGCTGGACCGTGGAGGCGGAGCCGGTCTTCGATCTGTCCGGAGCGGACGGAGGCGAGATCGGACGGGCCTACGATCCGCGGCTGACGGAGATCGACGGGCAGATCTACATGTGCTTCGCCGTGGACACGAGGCACGGACTGCGGGGCGCCATCGCGAAGACCGACGATCTGCATCACTTTGAGATCCTGTCCATGACCGTGCCGGACAACCGGAACATCGTCCTGTTCCCGGAGAAGATCGGCGGGAAATTCGTGCGGCTGGAGCGTCCCATGCCCGTGTACAGCCGGGGCCGGGACCGGTTCGACATCTGGCTCAGCGACAGCCCCGACCTGGTGTACTGGGGCAATTCCCGGCTGGTCTCGGGCGTGGAGGACTATCCCTACGCCAACGACAAGATCGGCCCCGGCGCGCCGCCCGTGAAGACCGACCGCGGCTGGCTGGTGATCACCCACGCGGTGGATCTGGACCGGAGCCGGGGAAAGAACGGCTGGGAGGACAAATGGCAGAAGCGGTACTGCACCGGCGCCATGCTGCTGGATCTCGAGGACCCGTCGAAGGTCCTGGGCGTCTGCAAAGAGCCTCTTCTGGCCCCGGAGACCGACTACGAAACGAAGGACGGGTTCCGCACCAACGCCATTTTCGCCACCGGAGCGGTCCCCATGCCGGACGGCACCCTGCGCATCTACTACGGCGCGGCCGACACCGTCATCGCCCTGGCGGAGGCGAAGATCGACGACCTGGTGGACGCCTGCCTGAGATAAGCGCAACGAAGTCGAACGCCGAAAACGGCTGCGAATGGCAAAGAGCTTACAAGCAATGTCTTAGTTATTGCCATGCTGTTTCTATATGTGAGAAAGCGAAACGAAAAGATCAGCCCCTCTGCCCAATGCGCGTTTCGATCGCTGTTTTCGAGGCTCCCGAGAAAACCGTGAAATCACATCGAAGATGGGATTTCACGCATGTTTTAGCTGACGCATCATGGTCCGCGCAAGGATAGATGAACAATCAAAATCGATTACAGATGTGATTGGTCAGGATTATGCTCACCGGCCAAGGGGGACCCGCACGATGGGGCATCACTTTCACTTCGTGAAAGTAGTCGGCCCTGAGATGGTGTCCCTCGTGCCGTCCGTCCTGCGCAAGGACATTGTTCCGGAAACGCGTCAGCGTTTCCTCCCTTAGTGGAAAGGAGTTTCCATGAAACGGATTCTTTGTATGCTTCTGGCCGCCGCGATGCTCTCCCTGACGGCCTGCTCCGAACAGAGCTCCGGTGAGGACGGCGCTCAGTCTTCGCCCTCAGGAGAGGGAGCCTCGCCGACGGTGGAAACGGAGCCCGCGGAGGAGGAGCCCGCCCGCCTGGAGGACGACCTTCCGGACACGGATCTGGAGGGCTGGACCATGCGGATCCTCTCCCATCACGATCCCCTCAGCGACGAGCGCACCATCTACGCCTACGAGCTGACCGGGGAGACCGTCAACGACCTGATCTACAACCGGGACCTGTCCCTGAAAAAGCGCTTCAACTGCGACTTTGAGCTGATCCCCGGAAACGGATGGGCCACGGATCAGTCCATGCTGGAGGCCTCCGTTCGGGCGGGCTCCCGGGACTACGACATGTCCTTCCTGCTGCCCTTCGCCACCTCCGGTGCGCTGATCACCAAGGGACTGCTCTACAATATGCTCGCGGTGCCGCACCTGAACTTTGAGAAGCCCTGGTGGCACACCAATGTCAACAGCCTGTACACCATCGGCGGTTATCTGCCCTTCGTGTCCAGCGACTATCTCATCAGCTCCTACCAGTACGCCAACGCCCTGATCTTCAATAAGAAAATGGCCATGGACCGGGGAGCCGATGACATTTACGGCATGGTGCGGGAGGGGACCTGGACCCTGGACGCCTTCGAGCGGGTCATCACCGAGTTCTCCCAGGACGTCAACGGCGACGGCCAGTACACCGACGAGGACTCCTACGGCTTCGCCTCCAACTTCGGCTATCACGCCATCACCTGGGGCTACGCCATCGGGGAACTGGGCGTGCAGTTCGTCGACGGGGAGGCCGTGCTGGGCTTCTGCGACGAGCGGTTCTACAGTCTGGCGGAGTGGCTGTACGGCATTCTCTACGGCGGGAACCTGACCTTTGAGATCGGCTGGGACAAGGACTGCGAAATCAACTGGGACACCGACCGGGTCTTCATGCAGGCCATCTGGCTGGCGGATCTGGTGAAATTCCGCGACTGCGAGAGCCCCTACGGCATCATCCCCTATCCGAAGTACGACGAGGCCCAGGACGGCTACTACACCTACATGGACGCCCGCTCCGGCAATATGGCGGTTCCCATCGACGCAGAGGCGGACACGGTGAAGAACGTGGGGCTCCTGATGGAGGCCATGTCCTGCCTGAACTTCAACGACATCGTGCCGGAATACCTCAACTCCATCATGAACTACAAGTACGCCCGGGACCCGGAGTCCGTGGAGATGCTGGGCTATATTTCCGCCGGACGGAGATGGGACATCGGCTACACCTTCTCCTCCGTGGACGCGGGCAACATTGTCTGGATCCTGGACTTCCACCTGAAATCCACCGGCGGCAATCTGGCCTCCAAGGTGGCGTCCATCGAGAAGGTCAACCGCAAGACGTATCAGCGGATCCTGGACGGCTACGCGGATCTGGCGTCGAGGGAGTGGTGATATGGAGCTGACCTACGGACGCACCCTGACCGACGCTCTGGTCTGGGCACGGGCAGGGAGGATCGAGGAGTGGGCGGACCTCTACCTCCGCTCCGACGGGCGCAACGTCCCCATGGCCGACGGGCTGAGGCTGGCTCCCCGGGTCTGGCGCGGACCGGTCCGGATCCCTCTCTCCATGCTGACCCGGATCTGCGGGCCGGAGGAGACCATGAAATGGCGCGTGCATCCCGTTCAGTTTGAGGAGCACGTGGCGGCCCTGATCCGGGAGATCGAGGGAGGAGGGGACCTGCCTCCGCTGATCGTCCACTGCACGCCGGAGGGACTGGAGCTCAACGACGGGAACCATCGGCTGGAGGCGTACCGGCGGCTGGGGATTGGGGAAGGCTGGGCGGTGTTCTGGGCCACACGGGGAGAGGAAGAATTTTTCCCCTCCGTTCTTGACAACCCGGACGCCCCGTGCTACAATAGATCGGAAAATTGAAGACTGAAAGGAATTCTCTATGAAAAAGACTGTGAAAATCGCCCTTCTGACCGGCTATCTCGGTGCGGGCAAGACCACCCTTCTGAACCACATCCTGGCCAACACCGAGGGCATCCGGGCCGCCGTCATCGTCAACGACATCGGCGAGGTCAACATCGACGCGGAGCTGGTGGAGAAGAGCGGCGCGGTGGAGCGGAACGACATGGTTCCCCTCATGAACGGCTGCATCTGCTGCACCCTGAAGGACGATCTGGCGGAGGGACTGAGAAAGCTGGCGGCCTCCGGCAAGTTCGACTACATCATCATCGAGGCGTCCGGCATCTGCGAGCCCCTGCCCATCGCCCAGACCATCGCCCTGATCTGCGAGGAGAGCACCGAGGGCGGGATCCCCATGGTGCTGGACAACATCGTGGCCGTGGTGGACGCCGCCCGTATGCGGGACGAGTGTGACGACGGCAAGCAGCTTCTGAAGGAGGACATCGACGAGGACGACATCGAAAGCCTGCTGATCCAGCAGCTGGAGTTCTGCAACACCGTCATCCTCAACAAGGCGGACCTGGTCAGCGAGGAGGACCTGAAGGAGCTGAAAGCCATCGTGCGCGGCCTCCAGAAGGAAGCCGTGATCTACGAGGCGAAGAACTGCGACCTGCCCATCGCCACGCTGATGAACACCGGTCTCTTCGATCTGGACAAGGCCCTGGGCTCCGCCGCCTGGGTGGACGCTCTGGAGCATCCGGAGGAGCACGAGAATCCCGAGGTGCTGGAATACGGCATCGAGACCTTTGTGTACTACCGGAGAAGACCCTTCTGCCTGCCCGCCCTCAACGCCCTGTGCGAGGACTGGTTCCCGGGCGTCATCCGGGCCAAGGGCATGGTCTGGTACCGGGAGGATCCCGACATGGCGTACATCCTGGAGCAGTCCGGACGGCAGATCACCGAGCAGCAGGCCGGTCTCTTCATCGCCTCCGCGCCGAAGAAGGATCAGAAGGAGCTCCTGAAGCGGTATCCCGAGGCAAAGGAGACCTGGGACCCCAAGTACGGCGACCGGATGATCAAGCTGGTGTTCATCGGCCGGAACATGGACAAGGCGGACATCGAGGCCCATCTGGACGCCTGCCTGACGGACTAAGGGAACAAAGGCTTCGCCGTGGCCTGAACCAATCACAAATTCATGCGGAGAAATCCCGGATATGCGGATTTCTCCGTATTTTTATGCGGATTTTCTTCATTCATTCCGTTGCAACGGGAGCGGTTTTGTGCTATAATACCGTTTATACAGAGAAAAATAAAGAACTGCGGCGGCCGTCGGAATGTACGGAGCCGCGGGAGGTGGAGCATGCACAGAGAATTTCTCATGGGCAATGAAGCCATGGCGCTGGGAGCCCTGGCCGCGGGCGTCGGACTCTGCGCGGGGTATCCCGGCACGCCGTCCACGGAGGTTCTGGAGACCGCCGCGAAGCGGAATCCCGGCGGGGTGTACGTGGAGTGGTCCGTGAACGAGAAGGCGGCGCTGGAAACGGCGGCCGGAGCGTCCTATGCGGGCGTGCGGACCCTGGTGACCATGAAGCAGGTGGGGCTGAACGTGGCGTCGGACCCGCTCATGAGCCTCAGCTATATCGGCGTCAAGGGCGGCATGGTGGTGCTGGTGGCGGACGATCCCGGACCCATTTCCTCCCAGACGGAGCAGGATACCCGGACCTTCGCCATGTACTCCAAGCTTCCGGTGTTCGACCCGTCCTCCGTGGAGGAGGCCTACCGGATGATGGGGGACGCCTTCGCCCTGTCCGAGGAATACGGCACCCCGGTGCTCATGCGGCCCACCACCCGGATCGACCACGGCTACGCGGACGTGGAGGTGAAGGATCCGGAGGAATACTTAATGCTCTCCCCCGAGGGCTTCGTCAAGGATTCCTCCCGCTGGGTGATCTTCCCGCGCCTGTCCCTCATCAATCACGGAAAGATCGAGGCGCGGAACCGGACCATGACGGCAAAGCTCTCCCGTTACGCGGGAAACCGGATCCTTGCGGAAACCGCCGCGTTTGAAGGGAAACGGATCGGCGTCGCGTCCCAGGGCATCAGCTGGGCGTATCTGACGGACGTCTTCGCGGAGGGGGAGCATCCGAGACTCTTCAAGGTCGGCACGCCCTTCCCCTTCCCGGAGGAGCTGGCGGCGGAATTCCTCGACGGACTGGACGAGGTGCTGGTGATCGAGGAGCTGGATCCGGTGATCGAGCGGGCGCTGGTGTCCCTCTGCGGACGGCGGGGCCTGAGGGTGCGGATCCGCGGCAAGGAGGACGGCACGGTCAAGTCCGCGGGAGAGAACACCGTCCGGGAGACCGCCGGTCTGCTCCGGGACTTCTGCGGAGCCGGCGGGACGGGATGCGAATCCGCCGCGGCTTTCGATGCGCTTCCCCCTCTTCCGGTGCGTCCTCCCGTCCTCTGCGCGGGATGTCCCCACCGGGCCTCCTTCTACGCGGTGAAGCGGGCCATGAAGGGGAAGAAGACCATCTTCTGCGGTGACATCGGCTGCTACACCCTGGGCAACGCCAAGCCCCTGGATATGTGCGACACCTGCCTCTGCATGGGAGCGGGCGTCAACATCGCGGCGGGCGTTCAGCACGTGGAGCCGGACACCAAGGCTTTCGCCTTCGTGGGGGATTCCACCTTCTTCGCCTCCGGGATTTCCGGCGCGGTGAACGGCTTCTACAATCAGGCGGACATGACTCTGGTGATCCTGGACAACTCCACCACCGCCATGACCGGCCACCAGCCCCATCCCGGCACCGGAAGGACCGCCATGAACCAGCCCGTGGAGGCCGTGGACATGGAGGCGGTGCTCCGGGGAATCGGGATCAAAACCGTCGAGACCGTAAATCCGCTGGAGCTGGACCGGGCGGTGGAGACCGTGCGGCGCGTGGCGGATGAGCCCGGCTTCAAGGCCATTATCTTCCGCTATCCCTGTATCGTGAAGTTCAAGCCCAAGGGCAAAAAGGCCTCCGTGGACCGGGACCGCTGTGTGGGATGCCGCCGGTGCATCTCAGAGCTGGGCTGTCCGGGATTGAATTTCGCGGACGGAAAGGCGAGGATCGACGAGACCCTCTGCACCGGATGCACTCTCTGCGAGCAGGTCTGTCCGGTGGGAGCCATCGGCGGAGGAGAGGCCCGGGATCCCGAGGCGGTGGCGGCGGCGTACCGGAACCCCGGAAAAACCGCCGGTCAGCCGGCTGAGAAGAAGCCCGCGGAAAAGACAGCCGCCGTTCCCGCTCCTGCCGTGATCCCCGGCTTCGGCCGGAGAAACATCGTGCTGGCGGGCGTCGGCGGGCAGGGAACCGTTCTGGCATCCCGGATCCTGGCGGCGGCGGCCATGCGGGCGGGACTTCCCGTGCGGACGGCGGAGACCATCGGCATGGCTCAGCGGGGCGGCTCCGTGTTCAGCCATCTGCGGATCGGAGAGGGCATCGCGTCCCCGCTGATGGGACCCGGAGAGGCCGATCTGATCCTGGGCTTTGAACCGGCGGAGGCCGTTCGGATGCTGCCGTACCTGAAAAAAGGCGGGACCGTGGTGACCGGCGTCCGTCCCGTGGTGCCCGTCAGCGCCATGATCGGCGGCACTCCCTA
Source organism: uncultured Ruminococcus sp. (assembly GCA_902778205.1). Classification (GTDB taxonomy): domain Bacteria; phylum Bacillota; class Clostridia; order Oscillospirales; family CAG-272; genus UMGS1696. Next base: position 8,299 of record CACYWX010000079.1, read on the forward strand.
CGATCCGGAGGCCATGCTTTCGTTCCTCGAGGCCCACGCCGGACACCTGGTGAGGGTGGACGGAGACCGGGCTCTCGCTGAGATCGGGAACGACAAGGTCATGAACGTGCTTCTCCTGGGTACCGCGGCCGAGACGGGCGGATTGGGCTTCACCCGGGACGATATGCTCCCGGCGCTGGAGACCGTCCTGCCTCCGAAGCTCCTTGAAATCAATAAAAAGGCCCTCTTCTACGGGGCAAAGGAACAATAAAAAACGAAAGTCTGAAGAAAACGGAAATAAAGAAATAAAGGAGAAATATATGGAAATCTCAAAGCTGCAGCTCGAACAGGTGGACCGGCAGATCAAGCGGCTCATCGCGGCGGACAATTTCTACGGCAAAAAGCTGAAGGACGCGGGAATCGACGGCGTATCCACGGCGGAGGATTTTAAAAAGCTGCCCTTCTCCCAGAAGCAGGACCTGCGGGACGCCTATCCCCTTGGCCTCATGGCTGTTCCCGAGGAGGAGATCGTCCGGATCCATTCTTCCTCCGGCACCACGGGCACGCCCGTCATCATCCCCTACACGAAGAAGGACGTGGACGACTGGACCGCCATGTTCGCCCGGTGCTACGAATACGCCGGGATCACGAAGCGCGACCGGATCCACATCACCCCCGGCTACGGCCTCTGGACGGCGGGCATCGGCTTCCAGGCGGGATGCGAGCTTCTGGGCGCCATGGCTCTTCCTCTGGGGCCCGGCAACACGGACAAGCAGCTGCAGATGATGGTGGATATGGAGTCCACGGTCCTCTGCGCCACCTCCTCCTACGCCCTCCTTCTGGCCGAGGAGATCGCCAAGCGGGGCATCCGGGATAAGATCAAGCTGAAGAAAGGCGTCATCGGCTCCGAGCGCTGGGGCGAGAAGATGCGGTCCCGGATCCGGAACGAGCTGGGCATCGAGCTCTACGACATCTACGGCCTGACGGAGATCTACGGCCCGGGCATCGGCATCAACTGCAGGTACGACACTGGCATGCACATCTGGACGGACTACCTCTACATCGAGATCATCGATCCCGAGACCGGGGAGAACGTGCCGGACGGCGAATGGGGCGAGATCGTGCTGACCACGCTGGTGAAGGAGGGCGCGCCTCTGATCCGGTACCGGACCCACGACATCAGCCGGATCATCCCGGGCGAGTGCCCCTGCGGATCGAAGTTCCCGCGGATCGACGTCATCGCCGGCCGGTCCGACGACATGATGAAGATCAAGGGCGTCAACGTGTTCCCGAAGCAGATCGAGGAGGTCCTGTCCTCCTTCCCGGAGCTGTCCAGCGAATACCAGATCCACATCTCCCATCTGGACGGCCGGGACACCATGCGCATCTACGTGGAGACCAACGGCACCGTGGACTTCGCGGATATGGCCCGCCGGGTCGCGGAGCGCGTCAAGTCCCGCATCGGCTTTACGCCGCTGGTGAAGGTCGTGGAGCTGGGCGTCCTCCCCAGAAGCGAAAAGAAGAGCAAGCGCGTCTTCGACGAACGGTACGACTGATCCCATAGTGTGTTCACACGATGAGGAAGAAAACGCTTCGCGTTTCCAATTAAATGGCCTTGCACAGGGCATTTATTCCGGAAATACGAAGCGTTTCTTTTACTGACTTAAGGGATACTTTACGTGAGTATCCCTTAGACCCGCACTTCATTTCAATTGAGACTTTACCAGCCGCGGACCGCATTCCTGCGGTCCGGCGGAGGAGGTTGAAGTTCATCCTGAACTTTACGAAGGGGAAACGCCGACTGCGGTCGGCGGAATGATGAAGCAAAGGCTTCGCCTTTGCAGATCTTATGCCCCTGCGCAGGGCGGGCGGTGGGAGGGACCCAGCTCAAGCCGCAGGGCCCCTCCCACGGGTCCCTTGGCTATATGGCATAAGCTGACAGCTCGCCTTTATATCCAATCTTGACCATACATCCCACGCTTCGCGGCGAAACATGAAGCCATCGATGGCGCGGGCCCGATTTGGAAGCTGGACAGTTTCGACATCAAAACGCGCGTCCATTTACACGGCCGCGATGTGGAAAAGATGAAACTGAAAGCCCAACTTCGCGGGGTTAAGTCAGTCAATGAATAGGAAAGCCAAATCCGAGGGTCAGCCACCCT
>CACYWX010000080.1 GCA_902778205.1 uncultured Ruminococcus sp.
TTGCCATTAAGATAAGCGACGCCTTCGGTTCTCGATACACCACGTTCGGAATATCGTCCAATAACCTCATCTATGCTCTTCGCATCTTCTTTTGCATTATTTGCGAGCTGATCAAGAGACGATTTTGCCTCGTCTGACATACTCTTGAAGTGGGAATATAATGCAACAAGACTTCCTATTATAGCCATAGGAGCCATCTGAATCGCCATGGAGGCTATAGCAGCACCAAAGGAACGAATTGCCGACGCAGCCATACCAAGAGAGAATCTAAGTCTCATTAGCCCTCTCTGCCATCCATTAGCAGATATTATGGCATTCATTTGTTCTGAATTTACTTTCGCTATAGAAAGTGCAATCTGACGATAAACCTTGGGTAAATCTTTATTTAGTCCCATCATCATCAATTGAGACTTGGTTATACTACCGTTGGAATATCCTTTATTCAATGCTTTGGCAAATGAGCCTTTTTCTGATTTTGAAGGCGTGAACGAACCTGATGCTGCCAACCCACCACGTATGGCACTCAAAAAGCTTCCTGAGTTAATTGCTGCCACTGCTGCTTCTGTTGCGCGTTGGTTTTTCACCATGGCCATTACATTCTTTGCCATTGCGTCTGATTGGAGGCCAACAGCACTATTTACTGCTAATGTCGCAAGCCTTAAAGCACCAAGTGGAACAAGAATTGCTGTAATTATTCTCGCATACTTGTCCCAATGCTCAGTCAGTTCATTCAGCATGTTCACGCCGGACATGAGCATACCATGATTGGCCTTGCCAATATCGGCCATCATAATATTGTAGTTGTTGCGGAGGTTACGCAACTTACCACCCAACGTCTCGAACTGACGCTCCTGCATGTTGTAGAACCGTCCGCCAGGAGCATCCAAGCCCATGATGACGGCATTCACATCCTCAAAGCCGACCTCTTTCTTGGAAATCATCTTGAAGACATCCTTCCTCGTCACATGCTCTGCGGCGCGTCCTGCACGTTCCTCGGCATCGGCAAGTTTGTTGTACCTGTCCGCCAACGCACCAACGAGGTCGATACCGGCTGTCTCAAACTGCCTGTTCTGAATACCACTCAGATAGCCGTATGACTTGGTGTGACCATAGGCGAGAATCAGACGCTGTACGTCCACACTCAAACCGGCACCGATGTCGGACAATGACTTCATCGTTCCATACAGGTCCTTCGTCTCGATACCGAATGCGGCCAACTGACGGGTGCTCTTCAACAGATCTTGGAAGGTGTAAGGAGACTGCTGAGACAAGTCGCGGATTTCGCCGAACAACTGGCTTGCATACGAGGCACTGCCGATGATTACCTCCAACGACTTCTGCTGCAGCTCCAGCTCTCCTGTAATCTGTGCCATGTTCTCAACGAAGCTCTTAGCGCCCCAAATGGAGAGGTACTGCGTGGCCATGCTCTTCAGGTCGTTCAGCACGTTCGTCTGCAAGAAACCCTGCTGATTCGTCCGCTTCATCGCATCTGAAAGTTTCTTTTCCTCTGCACTCAACTTATCTGCAGCTTTGGCTGCATCGCGCTTGGCACGTTCGTTTTCCCTGGTTTCTCTTGTCTGCTCTCTTATAGCCTGATTCGCATCACTGACGGCACGACGATACAGTTCATGATTTTCATCATATACAGCAGTCTTTATAAATCTTCCACCCGAAGTTCCGCCCATTCCAGATAGTCTGTCATAAGCTGCTTGTATAGTGTTTATTGTTTGCTGAAGACTTTGAATTTTTGAAGACTCCACACCAACAGCCTTCATATCTTTCATCTTGTTGTTCAGGTCATTGATTAGCGTCAGCAAATCATTCAGCGACTTCCTTACTCGCTCATTACCCTTTGTCTCTTCGTCCGATGCTCTTGAAGCCTCCTTGGATAGTTGTTCATATCCTCTAATCTGTTCTTTGAGTGCCGTGTTTACCTCAGCAGATGTCTCAACGCGTGGTCCGGCCATTTTTTGCATAGTGGCACGTATTTCCTCTGACGCTGCAAGCAGACGCGTCCGCATCTCATCGGATATGTGTCCTCCATTTGCCTTCTCTGTCAGTGACCTTTGGATATCCTGCAACCTTCGCATTGATTCAGCTAACTCATCCACGGCCTTCATCTCTTTTTGAATGGAAGTAGTCTGTGTCTCATAAAGACGATTGGTGGCAAGTGAGTTAGCATCCATCATACCAAGACCTGGTATCTCGGCATAACCGCGTCCCATAAATACTTGCAAGAACTCAGCGCGAGTCTTACGTAAGACTTCAGCCATTCTTTCAAGATGGCCGATGTCAAAACCTAATGCCTGAGAAGAAATCGTACGTTTGGAGATTTGGGCAAGTATAGAGTCTATCTGTGCCAGTCTCTTACCTGCTACATCCATACTACGCATGTTTTCTACTATTCCGTGCGTTGCACTTCCTGCTTCGCGGCTTGACTCAACCATGCGATTCAACATGGTAGTACATTGGGCAACACTTGACGACGTTTTTGCGATTGCAGTGGAAAGTTCATTCTCGTCATGGGCAGCTTTCTTGGCGGCATCACCGGCTTCTTTGACTCCTTGTTCTCCCTTCTTCATCTCCTTGGCCCACGCAGTACCCATTGCTGTGCCAAATGTCTTTGCGAACTTTGTGTCAAGACGTTCCAGTTCAGAGGCCAGTTTATTGATGCTGACAATAGCATCCTGTGTGTTTTGACTGAGCTTACCCCAAGTATCCTTGCCGAGGTGCCCGCTTAAATTTCCCATCTCCTGTTGAATCTGCTTCAGCACGCTCAACATATCTTCAAGTTTCTTCACCGCCGCATCGTCGCTGACCTTCAACTTGAAGTCCTTGTCAAGCATCAACTGGACTTTCTTTACCAAGGACTCAACACTCTTCTTCTCATCCTCAACTACCTGTACCGCAATCTTCAAAGTATCATTTGCTGCCATAGCCGTATGTGTTACTGTTATCTGTTTTCCAATCAAAAAAGGCAGTGGCGATTTCTCCCCACCGCCATCGGTCGCTTCTTCTTTCCTATTCAGTCAGTGTTGTCGACTTTTCGAGACTTCCATTGCCAAGGAACGTCTCAACATTCGTCTTTCTGTGCTTCTTCTTCTCAAGCCACTTCTCGTAGTCCCTCTTTGCCTGCTTGCGAGTGTACCCTTTCATCTTCTCTTCTTTCGTCTTCTCTCGCTTCTTGTACGCAACGAAAGGTGCATCAACGGTCATCAACTCTATCTGAGCCGAGGTGTGCCCCCAAAGGTACTCCCACATCTGAACCCTCACCAATCCGAACAGAAAGTATCTCGGCGCAACTAACCATTGTCGCTTTTCTGCTCCTGAGAAGGCTGTTCCGTACCCAGTTCGCGAAGGATATGCTCGGCTTCCTCCGTCCTCATCGTCATCACTATACCCCCGGCCCCTGTCAGTGACATGGAAGTTAGCAAGAACTGCTGAAGCGGTACTTTTTTTTTACCTTCTTCAAGAATCTCATGCAACTCTATGTCATCGTACTGACGGACATAATAGAACCAACGCCAAACAAGCCAATAGAAGAATTTCAGTTTCCAATATCCGTCAAGCAGATAGATGGCCGCCGCCTTGCATGCTTTCTTCCCGTCGGATATCACCTTGTCAAGGTCGCTCATCGCTTCTTTGTCCGCATTGTCGGTGCCTTTCTTGTCGATAAGAACACGACCAAGCTTCACTATCTGTCCTTTCTTCAGCCACCTCAGCTTGTACGCCTTGCCGCGTATGTGGACGACGCTGGCATCATTGCCTACAAGTGACTGATATTCCCGCTGTGCTTCGACGCTCGGCATCCGCACATCTGGCTCTTCGTTCTTCTTTCCCATAGATATTCACTGTTGATAATTCTTACCATTCCCTCCCTTAATAACGGAGGGCGACAGGCTTTCACCTCCGCCGCCCCCCGCATCAGGAAAGAAGTACTTTTACTTGATTAAGGAGTGGGTGCATCACCTGGCTCAAGGATTGCGATGGCATCCTTGTCGGCACCGGAGGCAACCGTACCCGACAGGTTCACGGCAAACGGAGTGTCCTCGCCGTCGAACTGGGGAGAAGCCATGACCTTCACCTTCTTGATGAAGAGGGCCTTGTCCTCGGTGTCGTTGATGATGAGCAGACCCAGGTTCACGGCTTTCTCGGGGAAGCCGAAGCTCTTGCCGGAGAGGTAGGTCTTGCCTGCCACCTTGGCATCGGCGGGGAGGGTAATACCAAGATTGTCACCTGTGTCCTCGCCGTACACCAGGTCGAGTACGGTGTCATTGTAGGTCGGAACCTGCAACGTCACCTCAGCGTCGCCGGGAGTCATGCGACTCGTCCAGGGAGCATTCAGTCCGTGCACACGGCAGATGCTGTTACTCGGAGTGCCGCCGTTGATGCTCACACCGCCAGATTCACTGACAGGAAGCTCAATCAGATCGACAGAAGACAGGTCTACTTTGCCCTCGGCAACAGTGAAACCGCCCTTGACTGCATACAGAGCGCTAATACCGGAGAATACATCGCCGGACATAGCCGATTTCTTTGTTACTGCCATAGTCGTATGTGTTTGTTGGTTTGTGAATTATTAGATGTTTTCAAATGCGTTTACTTTGGTCCGCAATGTGAACGTGATGGTCGTGACCTGGAAGTTGGTCTCGTCGAGTCCGCGCATCAGCACGGATGGATCTACACACTCCACGATTTCGTCCTTGATGGGGAAAAGCTCGGTAATCCCATTGACAAAGGTGGTCTGACGGTCGATGTACGGCGTTCCGTCGGTCTGCGCACGGACGAAGGCGTAAATAACGCACGTAGTCCTGTAGGAATAATCGTCATAGCCTTTCGTCGTGCGACGCAGCTGTACTGGCAAATCAACGACGATGAACGATTCCATCTTGTCGTCCACCTTTTTGGGGCGGTTCAAGAGGTACGTCTTCACACCCAATGGCTTCAGCGCCTTTACGAGTGAGTTGAGTATCTGGTATGTTACCGTCGTATTCTTTGCCATTACTGAATTACTTTCGGAGTGTTAATCTCGATGTACTGCACAGTGTTCAGGAAACCCGTGGTATTGCGTTGCTGCTCCACCCATTTGGCATACTCTGTCGTGTAGGCACATACAATCTCAAAGACAGCTTTCTTGTCTGGATTATAGTACACCACGAAACTCTGCGCGTCATATTTTCCGTATCCTTCATCGGTCTTTACGTCTGCACGGAACGTACGTTCATCACCCTGCCAGTCAGGCTTCCAATGGTAAAACTTATCAGTAGTCATCTTGGGGGCGATTGCGCCAGGAACCATGCTTGAAGAAAATGTCGCTTGAACAAGCTTGCCTCTGCGATACAATGCAACGGCGATTGAGTTAAGCAGGTTGCCTGTAAACTCATGGGCGTTAGGCTCATCCAATCGGAAATTGACCGCACTCTCACAGATGTCGTCGCAGTGTTTCTTCAGCTTGACTTCCATCTCGTCATACTTCTCCTCCAATCGTCTTTCAATGGCGAGTTGCAGTATGTCGGCGTTCTTCATTGCCATGCATCAGTTCCTTCCGTACTTCCACAGAATGTGAGTGCCGAGGTTGCTTGGCATCCTGTCAATCACTATCCCGTATTCCTGATAACTCCCTTTGTCCACGACAATGCTGTCACCCTCCTTCGGTATCGGATGTTCCTCATCCCACTCATCCTGCCGGACTGGCAAGGATAACTTGCGCGTGGAAGTCAGCACGTCACCCGTCTCACTCGTCGTGTGGTAGTCGAAACTTCTGCACTCGCCTTGATAGACAATAGTGAGGTCGTCATCATCTGTCATCGGGTCGTCGTCATCAACCCTTCGGCTTATGACACAGGTGTGCGGGAAACGGGGATTCTTCAGGTGTTCCATTAACGATGTAGATGTCTTCCGTAGTCACGTATGTTCCTGAAACCTCCACCACGTACCTTATACCGATTGAAGCCCACCTTTGGCAGTCCGTACTTATCGAATATGGCGTTGGCCATACGGATGAAAGTGCGTATCTGCTCGGGGGTCAGCTGTTCGCCGCCGCCACTCTGGCTCCAGTCTCCGTCCTTTTCGCTCCACTTGGCAGTAGATACAGGTCCCTGCGCCAACCATAGATAGGTATAGGCAACGGAAAGGTCTTTCTGCCTTTCAGTAAGCTCGTCAAAAGGAGTGTCCACAACGGCTTTCTCAGCATCCTCAACGGTTATTCCGGCATCGGTACAGATGGCCCGCAAGGCCATGTCAGGAATTTCAAAACCCCTGACCTTGCCCTGCAGGTAATCCTTGATAGTGTAGGTCTCGTCCATCACTTCAATTGCTTACGTTGTCCGTACTATCCGCCGTAAGGCTTGTAGAGAGTCACGAGGCCGTAATCAGCCAGGTTCTTGAACACGGGAGCTGCATACAGCTCAAACTCGGTCGTGTTGTGGATAGGATTCTCATCCCACGTCGAGAGAACTGCAATGCGGTCTTCCACGAACGAGTAGAGGGTGTTGTTGCCAATGCCTCCGTACTGCTGGCGATCCTTCCAGATGCTGTTGGTACACTTGATGTCGAATAGCTTCCGACCAGAGTTGAACGCCACCATCGTGTAAGGCGAGAATGCAGGCTCGTCCTCAACAGGCTTGCCGTCCTCCTCGTGAACCGACTTGAAGTCGATGGGCATGAAGGGCCATACACCACGGTCGTGCATGAAGTTGGCAATCTCCACGCGCGTGGCGGGATAGGTAGTACCTGTAGCGGTACCGTTGCTCTTCCATGCAAGGAACTGCGTCAGCACAGCGGGATGGTCGAGAATCATGTCGAGCGTGTCAGTGTGCATCATCCACGCATTCACGTCGCGTCCCTGCGAGGAGGTCAGCGTGCGCTGCATGTCGATGATGTCCTTGATTACGTTAGCATTCGCGTTGGGAGTGACCTTGCCGTCGGAGCCCTCCGTGAACCAAGCAGGGTTCACCTCGAAGAACTGGTTCTGGTCGAACTCGTATGTGAAGTCGTACTTCACACCGTCCACGCTCTGCTCGTGGATCTCGCTCGTCGAAGCCAGCTCCATACACATGTGGGTCAGCTCGTTGTGGATACCGCCCAGGATGTTGCGGGAGTTGGTGATGATGGAGTCGTAGATGAGTGTCTGCAGCGGCTGACCGGTGTTGTTCTTCGCATCACGCAGAATGAACATGTCGTCCTCGCCGAAGGTGAATCCGTGACCCATCTTTGGCGTGGATCCGGTGTAGAACTTCCATCCCGTGGTGTTACGCATGGGCTTCAGTGCATGAGTGGAGAGCAGCGATGCGCGTGCCATGATGGGGATGGTCTTCTGACCCTGCGACCACACCTTGCTGTCACTCGGAGCACTCCAGTCACCGAGCAGGCGCCACATAGCCTGGCGTGAGTTGACAGAATTGTACTTCTGGTTGGCAACGTTCATAACCAGATTGAAGTTGCCTTGGTCAACATAACGACGGAAGTCATACATGTTGTAGATAGACTTTGCTTTTGTGCTTGCCATAATTTACCTCCTTTCTTACTTTCGGTTGCTGAACTTGATGTCACACCCGGCAGCCACGAGAGCAGCCTTGATGGCATCGTTGATGGCAGGCATGCGACGCTCCAGCACGGGGCGTTCATTTGCCCACATACCGTCACCATCCACACTGATGGCATCGGCATCACGCACTACGTCGTAAGGCAGCAGGGCGTTGGGCGTTGCCTTCACCTTCTTGTCCGTTGCGCCTACAACAGCGAGGATGTCGTCAGCGGCCAAGCCAGTGACGGCAGCACTCAGTGTGAGCACGTTACCATCAATAGCAGTGACGGTTGCGAAATTCTCAGCCGCAGTAGCAAGCGATGCGGGCAGTTCAGCCACAGTGTCGCCTACCTTGAAGAGGTCCTCGAGCTTCGCCTGGGGATCGTCGGTGGCCTTATCCCGGGCGATGACGCCGGTGGTCTTCGCGCCGAGGTCCAGGTGGATTTCACCGGGCGTGACAGCAGTGACGATGCCTTCGACAATTTCTCCTGTATTTAAAGTTTTGAAAGAAGATTCGAGAAGCTCTGCAAAGTTTTCAGTGTTCTCATTCATGGTCGTATATACCTCCTGTATTAAACTGAACGGCGTCGACGCGCCGGCAGTTATTGACAAATTCGGGACCGGTCTTTCCCTGAGCCGGGCGAGTATCTCCGGCATCTCCCGCCCGTCCGTGAGAAAGACGGTGTCCCGGCAGAGCTCTTTCGATATCTCGTATAGTTTGCGGGAATTGGAGCTGTCCGGGGAGCCGATGACGATCATAAAATCGCTCTCGGCGGCCATGGACGCACACTCCTCCTGACGCAATTCGGTCACACTGCATATTGTATCAAAAATTTTTGCGTTTGCATAGTCCTTTTTGATAAAATTTATACTTTTTCTCCATTCCGCCAATTTCTGTGTGGTCTGGGCGGCCATTGTGATGCATTTTTCACAATTTTCGGAGGATTTCTGCGTTTCCAGCCAGATGCGTAAACTTTCAGCGTCTGGAAAGACGGCGGTTTCGCCCTTCGCGCAGGAGAGAATGCCCTCCACCTCCGGGTGATGCGCGTTCCCGGAGAGCAGGAAGAGCTTCCCCTCTCCGCTGCCCGCCGCCGCGATCTCCCGGACCTTCTTCACGTAGGGACAGGTCCCGTCCAGCACCCGGAAGGCGGAATTCCGGCGGGCGCAGTCCTCCAGGGCGTCCTGAAGGTCCTTCAGTTCCCCGTGGGCCCGGATCACCACCGTCACAGCCTCGCCGGCGTCTCCCCGGCGGATCAGCTCCGGCACGTCCTCCCGGGAGACCGTCTCCACGCCCCGGCTCCGGATCTCCTCCATATACCGGTCGTTGTGGATGATGCGCCCCAGGGTGCAGATCCGGCGGTTTTCCTCCGGATGCTCCCCGGCACGGTCCACCTCGGCCTCCAGCAGTCCGGTGGCCCGTTTCACGCCGAAGCAGAAGCCGGCGTATTTTGCGATGCGTATGTTCATGTTCACCGTTTCCCGTCCGGTTTGTCCGGCTTGTCGGGCCGTTCGTCGTACATGCGGCAGATCCGGTCGAAAATGATCCGGGAGGCGGTCATGTATTCCTCCCGTCCGCCCCGGTCAAAGCCCAGCTCTCCGAAATCCAGCGGCTTTCCGAAGGTCACCCGGTTCTTCCGCAGGATCCCCGTCTTCATCCTCCCGTTGGAGAGGAAGACCGGCACCACCGGAGCCTTCGTGTGCCAGGCGATCATGCCCACCCCGGACCGGATCTCCGTACCGCGGGGGTCCCGGCGTCCGTAGCGGTGTCCCTGGGGGAAGATCCCCACAAGCTCCCCCGACTCCACCAGCCGGATGGTGTTCCGGATGCTGCCCACGTCCGCGCCGCCCCGGTCCACCGGATACGCGCCCAGAGCCCGGATCAGGGGACCCAGCGGCGTGACGAACAGCTCCTTCTTCGCCATGTAGCGCACCTGCCTCCCCGCCGCCGCGGAAATCACCAGCACGTCCGAGAAGGCCGTGTGGTTGGAGGCAAGGATGGCTCCCTCGGCGGGGATGTTCTCCGCTCCCACCGCCTCGATCCGGTACAGCGCCCGGACCGCGGGGGAAAAGATCCTGTATATCGTTTCGTAAAAGCTCATACCGGGCTCACTGCTTCCGCGCCTTTTCCCACGCGGCTCTCGTCAGAACGCCCAGCACCCAGCAGACGCAGGCGTCGATGGGATAGGGATCGTTGTAAAAGACGATGGCGTCCTCCGCGGGCTTCAAGGGAGCGGTTTCCCGTTCGCTGTCCTGCTTGTCCCGGGCCACGATGGAGGCGAGGATGTCCTCGTAGGTCACATCCATGCCGCGCTCCCGCTGTTCCCGGAACCGGCGCTCGGCTCTGGTCTCGGCCGTGGCGGTGTAGAAGATCTTCACGTCCGCGTCCGGCATGATGACGGTGCCGATGTCCCGCCCGTCCATGACGACGCCGCCCGCCTCCGCCAGCTTCCGCTGCATATCCAGAAGGAAGTCCCGGACCGGCGGCAGCTTCGACACGGCGGAGGCATACCGGGAGGCGTCCTCCGTCCGGATCCTGTCCCCCACGGCCTCGCCGCAGAGATACACCTGCTGGACGCCGTTTTCGAAGGCCAGCCGGATGTCCACCCGGGGCAGGGCGGCGACAATGCCCTCCTCGTCCTCATCCCCGATGCCGTGCTCCAGCATGTAGAGGCCCACGGTCCGGTACAGCGCGCCGGTATCCACGTAAACCAGCCCCGCAACGGCGGCCGCCTTTTTGGCAACGGTGCTCTTCCCCGCCCCGGAGGGTCCGTCGATGGCGACGGTCAGCCCGGTCATATCGATATTCATATGGCGATTCCCCGCTTTATCCTTATTTCGATTCAGTATTCCGCACCCGCCGCCAGCCCGGCCGCGCGACCCGCCGCCAGCCCGGACGCGCGGCCGGTGGAAAAGGCGATCTGCAGATTATATCCGCCCGTGTAGGCGTTCACATCCAGAAGCTCCCCCGCCGCGTACAGCCCGGGGTGGCTCCGGAATTCCATGGTCTTGGGATCGATCTGACGCACGTCCGCGCCGCCCGCCGTGATGATGGCCTCGGCGACGGGCCGGAACCCCGTGGGCACGATGCGGAACCCTGTCAGCACATCCTCGAGAGCAGCCCGCTCCTCCCGGGTGACCTCTCCGGTCTTTTTCCGGGGATCCACACCGCACTGCTTCACCACGTAGGGGATCATGGCCTTCGGGAGAAGATCGGTCAGGGCGTTGACGAAGTCCTTCGCCGCGTATTTCTCGAAATCGGACCGCACTCTCCGGTCCAGCTCCTCCGGCGTCAGGGCCGGCTTGAGGTTCACCGTCATCCGGTACTCCTCCACGGGCCGCTTCTGCATATTGGCGGAGGCCGACAGCACCAGAGGGCCGCTGACGCCGAAATGGGTGAAGAGCATCTCCCCCATCTCGGAGAAGACGGCGGACTCCCCCAGCCAGGCGGTCAGCGTCACGTTCTTCAGCGTCAGCCCGGACAGGGGCGCGAAATTCTCCTTCGTCTCAATGGGCACCAGGGAAGGCTTCAGCTCCGTCACCGGGATTCCCAGCTTCTTCAGCATCCGGTGGCCGTCCCCGTCGGAGCCGGTCAGGGGATAGGACACGCCCCCCGTCGCCAGGATCACCCGGTCGGCGGAGAACTGCCGCGTTCCGCCGGAACCCATTTCTCCGGAACCCTTTTCTCCGGAGTCCCGATCCTCCCCGCGGGCCTGCCGTTCGGCGCGGACGATCCATTTCCCGTCCTCGCCGGGAGGCGTCAGGGACGTGGCGCGCGTGCCGCAGAGAAGCCGGACCCCGGATTCCCGCAGCCGCCGCACCATAGCCGCCTGAATATCGGCCGCCTTGTCGGACACGGGGAACACCCTCCGTCCCCGTTCGGTCTTGAGCGGGACCCCTGCGTTCTCGAAAAACGCCATGGTGTCGGAGGGAGAGAACCGGTTGACCGCGCCGTACAGGAACTTCGGATTGGCGGTGACGGCCTCCACCACCTCCCGGGGAGAGCAGTTGTTGGTGACGTTGCACCGCCCCTTTCCGGTGATGCGCAGCTTCTTTCCGGGGAAGGGATTGCGCTCCAGAAGGGTGACGGAGGCTCCCACTTCCGCTGCGGAGACGGCGGCCATCATACCGGCCGGACCTCCGCCGACGACAATGACTGAAATCATAGACTGACGATTCCCCCTCCGGTACGAAGAACAATTGTCCCTGTGCCGGATCCCATCCGTTTATTATTTCGTATAGACGTGATATTCCTTCCAGACCTGCTCCAGCCGGTCCAAAGTCTCCGTGACCTCCGCCTGCTTTTTCCGTCCGATGTAGGCCACGATGGCGTTGATCAGGGACAGGGGCGCCACCAGGGAGTCCACGAAGGAGGCCATATCGCTCCGGGCGATGAGGGTCACGTCCGCATGAGCCGCCAGAGGCGAGGTCACGCTGTCCGTAATGGCCACCACGCCCGCCCCGCGCTTGGAGGCGTATTCCGTGGCGTTCACGATGCCGGTGGTGTACCGGGGAAAGCTGATGGCCACGAACACGTCGTCTTCGCGCACCTTCATGAGGTGCTCGAAGATTTCGCTTCCTCCCGCCGGATGGATCAGCCGCACGTTGTCGAACAGCAGCTCGAAGTAGTAGCTCATGAACTGGGCCAGCACCGCGGAGGACCTCATGCCGAGGATGTAGATATTCTTCGCCCCGAGGATCATGTCCACAGCCCGCTCGAAGGCCTCCCGGTCGATGTGCTCCAGCGTGGACCGGACGTTTTCCGCGTCCTGCATCAGGATCCGGTCCAGGACCTCCTTCTCCTCCATGCGGTGGTTGGCGGCGTGGATCCGCTGGACCGAAGTCAGGGACACCCGCACGGTCTCCCGGATCTGGGCCTGCAGCTCCGGATACCCGGAAAAGCCCAGCTCCGTGGAAAAGCGCACCACCGTGGATTCGGACACGCCCACCTCGGCTCCCAGCGCGGACGCCGTCATATAGGCCGCCTTCTCATAGTGGTTGACGATGAACCGGGCGATCTGCTTCTGCCCCTTGGAAAGCCGCGGCATGGCCTCTTCGATCAGCGCGATGAGGTCTCCCTGTTGGGTTTTCTCCCCGGTCTCCGATTCCCTTCCGATTCCATCCTCCGGCGGCACATCCGTCACCGGCCGGCGCGAACTGTCACGATGCACGGCGCACTCCTCCTTCCGGCGGTTCCCGACCAGTGTATATTATAGCATTCCTCCCCTGGAAAATCAATCGTCCCGGCGAAAAAGCGGAGACGAACTTTAATGATTCCTTAATCAAAGGTTCCTTGAAGCGTAAGGCGGGCGGTGCTATACTGTGGTCACGGCGGAGGGGACGGCACCCATGAGAAAAAACGGCGCGCCGCGGTCAGCGATTCAACCACCACAGCCAACCGCTCAAGTCGAAGGGGGAGACACCCATGACAGCAAACGGAAGCGGAACGGAAATCCGCGTTTTCGATGAAGGCGGCGACAGGATCGGCACGACCTATCCGAAAAGGGCCAGAGGCCTGGTGCGGAAGGGACGCGCGCGATGGCTCGCCGACACACCGAACAAATCCGATCCGGCATTCACGCCGGACTCTATCGTATTGATCCGGAACACGTCCGGCGCGGAAGCGGAGTCCGCGTTTCAAGCTCCGCAGAACAGAAACGATACGGAGGGTATCATGAACGAATTCAATCAGAACAACAATACCAATCAGAACAACGACAAGACCCCCTCGGAGAACGAGCTCCGCATCCAGGGCATGATCGAGAAGTTCCAGGCGGAAATGGCCCGCGCCCGCGAAATCGCCGAGAAGGCCGCCGCCGAAGCCCAGGCCGCCATGGAAGCCGCCCGCGCCCAGTCCAAAGCCGCCGGGGAAGCCTGCGCCTGCTCCGAGGACGGGACCGACCAGAAGACTGTCGGCGAGACCCTGAAGGATCTGGGCGGTAAGCTGAACGAGGCCGCCGAGACCGCCGCCGAAGGCATCCGGGAGGCCGCGGACGAGATCGCCCACAACGAGACCGTCCGGGAGACCGCCGAGGAAGTGAAGGCCGCCGGCGAGACCATCCTGAACGACGCAAAGAAGAAGCTGACCGAAGCGGAGGAACGCCTCACCGAAGCGCGCCGCGCCTACGAGGAAGCCGAACGGGACGCAAAGCAGGCCGAGACCTCCGGCGCCGAGAATTCCTGCGGCGATCTGTCGAAGCAGGTCAAGGACAACATGAAGCAGCTGGCGGACGAGGCCGGAGAAGCCCTGAAGACCGCCTGGGGTGAGCTGAAAAAGGGCTGGAAGGAGCTGAGCGCCGCCTCCGCCGATTCCTTTGAATGGCTGAAGGAAAACACGAAGGACGCCCGCGCTTCCGTCAAGGACGCCTTCCGGGAATTCGGCGAGAACGTCCGCTCCATGATGAACGACGTCGGCGATGCCGGAGACGCGGAGGACGAGGAAGAACCCGAGTGCGGCGAGTCCGAAGCCTGCGAAGAATCCTGCGAACGCAGTGCAGACGCATCCCTGAACATCGAGTGGACCGTGCCCGGGGAGGAGACCGAAGAGGCTGAAGAGGAGACCGACGGCGAGACCGTCTTCACGGAATCCCAGCTGGACCGCGCCCAGGCCGAGGCCATGAAGACCGCCAGCGACATCCGCGCCGAGGCCGCCAAGTCCGCCCGCAAGAGCATCGAGGACGAGATCGACGCCGTGAAGACCCGGGTGAACGGCATGCTGGACATGGTCCGCGAAAAGTACGGCAAGGGGGAGATCTCCTTTGAGCAGTACATGGAATACACCGACAAGTACAGCGAATTCCTCCACAACCGCCTGACCGAGCTCCGCGAAGAGCTGAAGAACATCTGACGGTCTCTCCCGCCCCAAACGGCAAACCCGAATAAAACCGCCGTCCCGGCTGAACTCCAGTCCCGGGACGGCTATTTTACCCTGATTATTCCTGTTTCCGGAAATCTCATTCCCCTTTGCCGATTACGAACCGGGCGTCGTGGGACAGGATCCCGCGCACCGCGGAAACCAGCTCCGACGCCACAGCTTCCGCGTTCTCCGCCGGTCCGGCCTGCTCCGCTCTCACCTGCCAGTCCGCCATCGTCTCCCCGTCCTCCGCCGTCACGGACACCGGCATGGAGAAGGATGCGCTGAAAACCGCCGTCCGCTCTCCCCGGCTGTTGGGAGACATGGTGAAGCTGGCCAGGGTCACGTCCACACCGTCGATGGCGCAGACCGCGCCGCCCTCTCCGATGACCGTGTCCGCCGCCGCGATGCCGGGAGCCGCCGCCGCGATTTTCATCCCCGCCAGCTCTCCTTCCACGCGGATCAGAGCGCCGCTGTCCTCCCGGAAGGTGCCGTACACCGTGGATTGTATTCCGACAGAAAGATTTCCGCCGGCCGTGGTCTTCTCCGGCTCCGGATCACCTGAGGATGCCTGCTCCGTGCCGGTATAGACATACTGCGCGTCGGGAGCTCCGGGCAGGTCCCCGACGAGCGTCTCACTGTCCGGAACCCTCTGCCGCCAGACCAGGTCGTCGTTGGCGATGCCGCCGGAGAAATCGGGCATCCCGGTCAGGTCACCGTCGTTCCTGCCGCCCCGCCACACCAAATCGTCGTTCGCCAGGGGATTGTCCCCCCGGACCGACGACACATGGCCGAACAGCCCCGTCGATTCCTCCACCGTCAGGGGCCGCACGATCACGGGATAATCCAGATGGAGCGACATGGCCGGGGCGGGCTCGGCAGCCGGGAAGAACAGCGTCTCCCCCGTCTCCATGGTGCAGGTGTATCCCGCCGGAGCGTTGATTTCCCCCGCCAGAAGGACCGCGCTCATCCCGAAAGCGGCAATTACAATGGCAGCGGCTGCGGCGCGCATCCTACGAACCATCCCGATCCGGCCCGCCCGGTTCAGACTGCTGCCCGCTCCATCCTTTCGCTCCGCCGCAGCCGTCACCCTCGCCCGCAGTCTTTCCGCCGCTTCCGGGCCGGGGCCGATGCCGTCCCAGAGGGTCCTCAGTCCGTCTTCCGTCTTCATATCAGTCACCCAGCCTTTCCCTCAGCAGCTTTCTCGCCTCGCTGAGCCAGTTCCGCACCGTGGAGGACGGTCTTTTCAGGAATCCGGCGATCTCCTCCGTGCGGTAGCCCTCGTAATAGTGCAGATACACCGCCGCCCGGTACCGCTCCGGGAGCGCCTCCACCGCGTCCCACAGCCGCCGCTTTTCCTCGTCCGCCTCTCCTCCCTCCGCGGCGGCGAATTCCTCTCTATCCCCCGCCTCCGCTAAGGCCTCCAGGCTTTCGTTCTTTCTGGAAGCCCGCCGCAACATGGACCGGCACACGTTGCAGGCCGTCCGGATCAGCCAGGCCTTCTCGTGCTCCTCGCTCTCAAACGCCGGAGAGGACCGGATCAGCGCGAGGAAGGTGTCCGCCGCCGCGTCTTCCGTATCCGCCGTGTTTTTCATGTATGTCCGGCACACCCGCCAGACCGTGGGCATCTGCCGGTCGTAGACAGCCGCGATCTCCTCGGGCGTCCGGCTTGCTTTTCGGTTCATGTCCGCCGCCCCCTTTCATCAGGAATACGCCTGAGCGGTCCGGATTGTCGGGGAAACGCGCAATTTTCCGGCGCTGAAATGAAGATTATTTCGATCCGGGAACCTGATTTCCCCGCTCCTCCCGCGTGTCCCCGCAAAGAAAAGAGAGCCGTCGCAGCGGATGCGGCAGCTCTTTTTATCTGTCTTTGAATCGAACCCAACCGGGTAAATTCATCTCTTGGAGAACTGGGAAGCCCGACGAGCGGCCTTGAGACCGTACTTCTTTCTTTCCTTCATTCTCGGGTCTCTGGTGAGGAAACCGGCCTTCTTGAGGAGGGGACGGTAGGTCTCATCAGCGAGGAGGAGAGCGCGGGCAACGCCGTGACGGATCGCGCCGGCCTGGCCGGAGATGCCGCCGCCGTTGACGTTGGCCACGATGTCGTACTTGCCGGCGGTGTTCGTAATGCCGAAGGGCTGGTTGATGATGAGCTTCAGGGTCTCGAGCCCGAAATAATCGTCAACGTCGCGGTTGTTGATGGTGATCTTGCCGGAGCCGGGATAGAGTCTGACGCGCGCGACGGAGCTCTTTCTTCTGCCGGTGCCGTAGAAATAAGGCTTAGCGCTGGTGTACATTCTTCAATACCTGACCTTTCCTCAAATCTCGACTTCGTAGGGAACGGGCTTCTGAGCCTGCTGCTTGTGCTCGGAGCCGGCGTAGACCTTCAGGCGGGTGATGGCCTTGTCGCCGATGGAGTTGTGGGGGAGCATACCCTTCACAGCCAGCTCCATCGCAAACTCGGGGCGGGTCGCCATGAGCTTCCGGTAGGAGGTCTCCTTGAGGCCGCCGATATAGCCGGAGTGGGTGCGGTAGAACTTCTGGTCGAGCTTCTTGCCGGTCAGGACAGCCTTGTCCGCGTTGATGATGATGACGAACTCGCCGCAGTCAACGTGGGGCGTGAACTCCGGACGGTGCTTGCCGCGGAGAATGTTGGCGGCGGTGACGGCGGTCTTGCCGAGGGGCTTTCCGGCCGCGTCGAGGATATACCAGCCGCGTTCAACGGTTTCAGGCTTTGCCATGTATGTGGACATACTGATGATTCCTCCGATGAAATTGGTAGTTTGAATCGAACGGGGAGATTATACCACAGCCCGGACCGCTTGTCAACCCTCCGGGAGAAAATAATTCCGATTATTTCAGATTAGCATGGAGAATGCTCGTTTTTTCTGCGTTTTTCATGCAGATCGCCGGAACCCACCGCGTCACGCCAGGGCGGTCCAGAGCTTCCAGGCGTTGATCCCGATGATGAGCAGGCCCACGGAGGCCAGAAGGGGCTTGAGGGGCAGCTTCCGGCACAGCACCGCCGCCACGGGGGACGCCGCCACGCCTCCCGACAAAAGTCCCAGCACCGCCGGGAGATAGTCCCGAAGGCCGGAGCCGATGGTCAGGAAGAAGGCCGCGCTCTCCGCCAGCGTCACGAAGAACTCCGCCGCGTTGACGGACCCGATGGTCTCCCGCACCTCATGGTCGGAGGCCACCAGGGTGGAGGTCACCACCGGACCCCAGCCTCCCCCGCCCAGGGAATCGCTGAAGCCGCCCACCAGCGCCAGAGGATACACGCCGATCCCCACCTTCCGCGGCTCCTTCTCCTTCTTCGAGAAGATCTTCGAGAAGATCACGATCCCCATGATGATCAGGTACGCGCTGATGACCGGGGAGATGATCCGGTCGTCCACCGAGGTCAGCACGTAGGCCCCCAGCACGCCGCCCAGCATCCCGGGGATCAAGAGGCGCAGGAAGAGCCCCCGGCTGAAATTCTTCATCTTCACGTGGGAGATCCCGGAGGCCAGCGTGGTGAAGATCTCCGCCACGTGGGTGCAGAAGGACGCCATGGCCGAGGGGATGCCCATGGCCCGCAGCAGGGTGGAGGAGGACACGCCGTAGGCCATGCCCAGGGTCCCGTCGATCATCTGCGCCGCGAAGCCCGCCAGCAGGGTGATAAAAAAAATCCGCATAATACAGCTCTCCTTATGATCTTCATAAGTCACTTCGTATTATAGCGGATTTGTCTTTCCTTGACAAGCGGTCCCGCCGGATTTCATCCGTTCATGTCGGATCCCGTCAAGCTCTGTCCCGAACCGCGCAGAGTACCGGATTCACAGCCTGGACTTCTTCAGCCCGCCCGGCTTGAGGGAGGTGAAGTAAGCCCGCATCCGCTCGTCCGGCTCGATGATGACGCCCACATACCGGTTCCCGTCGAGGAAAACCAGCCCCAGCGCGTCGTCCGCAAGGAAGGTAGCCGTATAGTCGTAGGAGACGTAACCCTCCTCGGCATACCGGTCTCTCAGCTCAGCCTTTGTGGTGCCGTCCGCCTTCTTCCTTCTCAGAGGCACCGCCGCCGTCAGCTGCTCCACGCCCAGCATGCACTCCATGACGCCGGGACGCGCGCCCTGGGACCGGAACACGACGAAATCCAGCATCTCCGGGGGCAGCTTTTCCACATTCAGCTCCGCTCCCGCCGCGTAGGCCGTCAAAAGCCCGCTGTCCTCCGCCTCGGCCTTGGTCCGGACGACGTACTGAAAGCCCGTCATCCGATACCGCACCAGCAGGAACACCGCTGCCACGACGCATCCGATGGTCAAGAGATCAAACAGCCAGGAGATCACCCGGATCCCCGCCGCCTGAGCCGCGTGCGGGACCGCGTAGAGGATCCCGCCTCCCACAAGCAGGGCGGCGATGATCATCCCCACCGCCCGCGCGTTCTTCTGTACCGACACACAACGCATTGCAAGACCTCCTTCCTCCTCCGCAGGACCGCAGGAATACGGTCCGCGGCTGGTACAGTTTGGGCCTGAGGGATATTCACTTATAGAAATACTCATAATTAGCTGCACTATGCCCAACAATTAGTTTTTGATCGAACTTTTTCCAAAAAGTTCGTGGGGTGTCGGGGCAACGCCCTGACCCGACTGGGTTTCATCAAAGATGAAACCCG
>CACYWX010000081.1 GCA_902778205.1 uncultured Ruminococcus sp.
GCCGTCCATTTCCAGCGTCACGTCCGCATCCTGGACGGGAGCCGCGTCCTTCTCGAAGAGGACCGTCACGGCGTACTGACCGACAGCGGCCTCGCCGTGGTTGTCCGTTCTTACGCTACGGTACAGCCGGTCGATGGTCTCCGTAATGAGGACGGCGTGACACAGCTCGCATTCCCTGTGCCGCAGGCCGGTGACGGAGAAGTCGGGTTCCTTGTCGATGATCCACGCGGATTCCTTATGGCCGAGCGGCGGGAGAAAGTCGGACTGCCGTTCGTCCCCGCAGACGGAGCAGACAAAGCGGGTATAGCCGAAGTCCGTGCAGGTGGGCGGGACGGTTTCGGTCTCATAATCGTGACCGGCGGGGAGTTCCAGCACCGCGCCGCAGACTGTGCAGAGGCAGGGATCGGTGCAGGTGGCGGGTTCGCCGGGCGTATGTCCCTCCGGGGAGACGGCCTCCAGCAGGTGATAGCCGCAGCGGGCACAGCGTTTTTCAGTCAGTCCCTCGCCGTTGCAGGAACAGTGAAGAACCGTTTCTCCCTCGCCGAACTCGTGACCGAGCGGATCGGTGAAGGAATCCCGATAGCTCCCGCCGCACTTGGTACAGGTGTGGATCGTATATCCGCCCTCGGTGCAGGTGGGCTCGATCACAGTGTCCTCGTATTCGCAGTCCTCGGGAAGAGCGACATCCTTGCCGTAGTTCGGAGCGTCTTCGGGCAGATTGACGTTGACCGCGCCGCAGAACGCGCATGTCGTCCGGGTCAGGTGCTGTCCGGTGACTTCGCCGTCAGCGTCATACTGCGTTTCGTAGGCGTGCCGGCTGCCGTAAACGTGGGTGCACCAGTTGGCGAAGACCGGGGCCGCCATGAGAACGGCGGCGGCCAGGGCAAGAAAAAAGGCGGCGATTCTGCCGCCAAAAGGCTTGTGATTCATTTCGTTTTCCTCCGAAAAGTATGATTATGTTTGGGGTTCCGTGTTTGAGGCATCGGGGCTGCCTAAGGCGGCACCACCAGACGCCGG
The DNA here is from genome assembly GCA_902778205.1 of uncultured Ruminococcus sp. Taxonomy (GTDB): domain Bacteria; phylum Bacillota; class Clostridia; order Oscillospirales; family CAG-272; genus UMGS1696. The sequence continues at coordinate 1,018 of CACYWX010000081.1, forward strand.
ACGAAATACAGCATCGCGTTTACTCCTTTCCGCGGATCATCCGCTTCCGCCGAAATCGGCCGCGGCCATCATCGCGTAGTGGTGGTCGATGGTGGAGACGGCGTTGAACAGGGCGGCCAGCAGGTAGGCTTTCACGTTCTTCACGCGGCCCGCGTTCTCCCGGATGCCCTCGAAGACCTTTTCGACGTGCTCCGCCGTGATCTTCCGGAACCGTTCCCGCACATACGCCGCGGGGTATTCTTCCTCCCGGCTCAGCCGGATCGTCGGACTGCGGTTCATGGCCACCTCCAGCATGATCTCCACCAGCTCGTCCAGCTGTACGCGGTTCACCCGGTCACACAGCAGGGCGTAGTCGATCTGCCTGCGGATATGTTCACGCGCTCTCTCGGGCGAACATTCCGTCCGTCCTTCTGTCAGTCCTGTCCGTCCGCTCATACATGAGCGATCCGTCCTCTCCAGTGAGTTTTCCACAGGCTCGTCCATGAGGGCGTTTTCTTCGTCCCCGCGCGCGTTGACGGACGGACTGAAGGATACGAAAGAGAGAGAGTCCGTAATTGTTTTTTGAGTATTTAATATTTCTTTATTTGTTTGTCCCCGCCCGGCCTGTGAAGGAACCTCCTGAGCATGGATTTCCCGTGCAGGCGGAACGCAAAGATCCGCTTCGGTTTCCGGGGATTCAAACACATCCTCCGGGTATCCGTCAGGGCAGTCTTCCGGGAGATCTTCAAGACAGTTCTCAGCCGGTTCCTCCGGGACGTCCGGCTGTGGGGAGCGCGAAGGATTCAGACGCGGGGTCTCGTAGATGATGTACTCCATCTCGGCGAGCTGTCCCTTTTCATTCCGTTTCCGGACGCGGACGAGGTAGCCGTGTTCCTCCAGCTCCCGGAGAATGGCGGAGATCGCCGTGACGCCCTCCTTGCAGATGGACGCCAGCCCCTGCGTGGTGTAGTCCCATTCCTCGGGGAGGGAAAGCATCCGGGACAGAAGCCCGCAGGCTTTGCAGGACAGCTCCTTGTCCCGCAGGTGATAGTTGCTCATGACGGTATAGCCCCTGATCTTCGCAACGCGGATAACGGACATGGCACCCTCCCGTCACCCCTCAACGAGGGGAAAGCCGTGTTCGCCGATCCTCGCGCCTATTTCGATCAACCGGTCGGACACCCCGACGAAATCCACGTCCAGAGGGGATTCCCGCCAGTCGTAAGCCTTGACGGTCCGGTATGCCGAGTAGTACACGCCGCAGCCGATATTGAGCCGGTAGCAGGACGTGACGGCGAAGGTGAAGTCCTCAAGGAGGAACAGCTCGTAGGAATAGTCGTACACGTTCGGATTTCTCCGGACGACGCAGCGTTCCAGCAGAAGCGCGTTCATCCCGAAGAGATCGCAGCTCCGATAGTTCATGGCGTCGTCGGCCTGGCTTGCGACCTCAAATTCAAAGATCCTCCTGCTTTCCGTGACAAGGGCCTGCCGGACGGCGTCAAAGTCCACCTCTTCCAGCAGGTCCAGCAGTTCGTCCTCGTCGTGATCGTCGTCCGTTCCCGTCAGAAACAGATCGGTGATCGCCTGTCTCAGTTCTTCTGTCTGGTTCATGTTCGTTCCTCCTGATGTTTTGGGTTTTGGGGAAATAGAAAAAGCCGGAATGGTAATTTGAATGGTTACCGTTCCGGCTTCGGGGGCTTATTCAGTTGTGGGGTTCGCGGTCTATCCGCTCTTCTTCTGTCTGTTTCTCTGCCATGCGTCCAGCAGGCGGTAGATCGTTGCTTCGATCCTCGCGGGGGTCCAGCTCCGGGGGAAGTAGGCTTCCAGCTTCTTCCCGGACAGCACGACGTTCATGGATTCCGGTTTCTTCTGCGCGGAGAGGATCTCAAGCATGGTGTCCTCGTTCAGTTCTCCGTCCCGGCTCAGCTTCTTCATCCGCTGTGCCTGGGACACGGAGGGCGTCGCCTGTTCGCTGTCGATGGTCTCCACAAGCAGTTCCTGTTCGTGTTCGGTGAGGTCCGCGATCTGATAGGCGGGGGTGAGGGAGATTTTCTTCTCGTCCACCATCCGCAAGAGCGGGGGAATGAGATTGTTCAGCTTGATGGTGTTCCGGACCGTATCGCCGCTGACGCCGCACTCCGCCCCGATCAGGTCGTCGCTCCGGAACTTCGCCGAATCGTTCGTCGAAGTGAGATCCGTGCGCTGTCCCTGCCGTTTGATCGCTTCCAGACGGAGCTGATACGCTTTTGCCCGTTCGCTCGGGAGGACTTCTTCCCGCTGCGCGTTGGCGTCCACCATTTGAATGACGGCTTCGTCGTCGTCCAGCTCCCGGACGATGCAGGGCATTTCGTCAAACCCGGCGAGCTCGCAGGCGTATTTGCGGCGGTGTCCGGAGACGATTTCATATCCGCCGTCAGCGGGCCGGACAATCGCCGGGGTGAGGACTCCGCAGCTCCGGACGCTCTCGGTGAGGATCCGCATGGCTTCGTCGTCTCGGACGGCGTAAGGGGAAAGCGGCGAGGGACGGAGATCTTTGATGGAGATCCGGGTGATGGTTTCGGCTGGCATTTGCGCCTCCTTCCGTGTTTCGATGGAAAACCGGAGCATTTTCGCATAACGCTCCGGTTTTTGTCCATAACGAAACACCTCCTATGATTCGACATGATTCGCAGTCAAAATCCGACATGGAAAAGGGCCGGGATCAAAACCGCGATGCCTCAGAAACCGCTTCCTTATTGAGTTTCCGGGCTTGTCTTAATTATACCATAGGGGCACACTTTTGCAACTGTGGCACTCGCGGAAGGCGTGGACTACAAGACGCTGTCAGCGATGTTAGGCCATTACAGCGTCGCGTTTACTCTGGACACCTACGCGCACGTAACAGATGACATGATCCACGACGCGGCGACCAAGGTCAGCAGCGTCATGAAAAACAAGATCTGAAACACATGACCGGGCAGGGAAGAAGCGTACTTTCCTGCCCGGAATTCTTTGAAAGGATGGTACAAACCATGAAACACGCAAATGCAAACTGGACGTTCAACGGCACGAAGGAGGAATTCATCGACCTCGTGAGATGGGCAATGGTGCTCCGTGAAATGAAACAGGACGGGACGGTTCCACACTGCGAATTCTCCCATGCAGGCAGCTCAGATGGCGGAGATGTATGGAATTACTCCCGACGCAGTGCTCGGAGAGATGAAACGGATCACCGCGGAGGAAGATGATGCCGGGGAGAAATGCCGCAGCTATTCTCTCGCCTGTCCGAGTAAGATGGTCATGCTCGACGTTCCGTATCGGATCCGGAAACAGAGGGAGGAGAAACAGGGAGAATAAAACGGTCGATACAAATACCGAAACGTCAACGGGAATCAAAGCGTCTGTCAAAACGGCAGGCGCTTTTTGATTTCTGCAATAAGAAAGGAGATGTCTATGACAATATACGAAGCTGTCAAACGTACCGTCCCCGTGCCGGACGCTGCCTTACGATACGGACTGGAAACGACCAGGAACGGTATGGCGCGCTGTCCGTTTCACAAAGACAATAACCCGAGCATGAAACTGAACGACGATTACTTTTTCTGTTTCGGCTGCGGCGAGAGCGGGGATGTGATCGATCTGACGGCAGGACTGTACGGCCTGAACAACTACGATGCGGTGCACAAGCTGGCCGATGACTTCGGCGTCGGCTACGAAACCGTCATCCTCGATCCTGCAAAGATCGAACAAAAGCGATTGGAAAGAGAACGGGAGCAGGAGAAGTAACGCCAGGTCTTTTTGTCGTTGACGGAACGTCTGTATGTGCTCCGTGACTGGATCGTCCGTTACGCACCGAAGTCACCCGACGAGGAACTCGACCCGCGGTTCGTGGAAGCGTGTCATGATCTGGCAAGAGTGGAGTATCTGGTGGACATCCTTTGCACAGGAGACGAGATCGAAAGGAGGGAGGTGGTGAAGATGGTGTTGACCGGCGACATCAAGGATTGCCGTATGGACCGCGCCGGGTGATCCCGCTCACTTTCTTCTCAGCCGATCCGTCACCTGCCAGGCCAGCGCGCCGAGGCGGTTGTACAGCCATGTCCCGGGGCAGCTCTTGTTGGCGAACCAGCGGTGGACGGTCAGAAGCATTTCGTCCTCTCTCTGGCGGTAGGAAAGGGCGGCTTCCTTGTCGGGGATCCAGAGGAGTTTCGACTTCCCGTTTCGGCGGCAGATATCGGCGCACAGGGTGACGAGGGTCGAGAAGACCGTCTCGTTCATGGCGTATGGCTCCGTCGTGTCGGACGCGCATTCGATCGTCACGGCGCGATGGTCATTTTTCGGGGAGGAGGAACACCACGAGCGGTTCTTCTCCTCGACATACAGTGCTACCCGACCGTCCGGCCCGATGCCGTAGTTGGAGCTTGCCTGACGCTCCTCGGGCAGGAAGATATTGCCCAGCACCTCGACGGAGCACTGTCCGACGACGCAGTGCGGCGTGATGCGGTCGATGGCATGGTTGCGTAAGCCGGAATGGTTCGGGCTGAACGCCGTGTAGACGACGAGGGGGCTGTTCGAGTATTCCATATTCGTGTCCTTCTGTGTTCTGTGATGAGGATATTGTATCACAAAACCGAGGTCAGCGCAATAGAGAAAACGGCATTCGTGATTGACCCCGAGACGGGAAATGTGGTATAATATAGAAAAGTAGTTTACATTCTGCCGGGTGTGCGGCAGACGAGGACGCGAGAGGAAATGATCATGATTGTAATAGACAAGCTGACAGAATCGGAAATCCCGTTTGTCGCGCCGTTTGTCGCGCAGTTTCGTGTAACGCTGAAATCGTTCAGGGGAATTTCCTCCTTTCCGGACGAGGCGGGAGGCGCGGCGGAGCTGAAGGAGTACCTGGACGCCGGATTTCCCGTATATACCGCACGGGCAGACGGGACATATTGTGGATACATCGTCTGCCGTGTGGACGAACCGTGCGTTTGGGTGGAATCGATTTATGTCCATCCGGACTTCCGGAGACAGGGGATCGGCGCCGCCCTGTTCGGCAAGGCGGAGGAGTTCGCCGCGTCCTTCGGGGAAGACACGGTCTATAACTATGTGCATCCCAACAACCATGCTATGATCGCGTTTCTGCGGGAGAAAGGGTACTCTGTGCTGAATCTGCTGGAGATTCGCAAGCCGTATGCCGGAGAGAAGCTGACGAGGAAGATCCGGGTGGACGAAGAGCAGTTTGATTATTGACGGATAACACCCTGATAATTGGAGGTGACGCTTCATGATCCGAAAGCGCATCATCTTTACCGGCTCCGTACAGGGCGTGGGATTCCGTTATCGCGCGCGTCACGCCGCCGAACTGTACGGCTGCACCGGCTGGGTGCGCAACGAATACGACGGCTCGGTCGTGATGGAAATTCAGGGGACGGAGGAGCAGATCAATCAGGTGATCCTTGCCGTCGAGCATGGGACGTTCGTGCGGATCGAGAACATGGATGTAAGGAATATCCCGGTTGTGGAGGGCGAGCGGGGATTTCATTCATAATCGGGGAGGGAGAGAGATGTTCGGCACAAGGTATGGTTCGGTTTGGTTTGGAAGGAGGACAGCATGAAGCACTCGGATTTCAGCAGGTTTTGTGAGATCGCGGGAGGACTCGGCGTTCTCGCGGTTCGTATTTCGCAGGGCGGGGAGTTGATTTTTCACCATAACTGGGACGACGACTGCCGCCGGAATCTCTATTCCGCCACGAAGAGCTTCACATCCGCCGCGGTGGGGATCGCTGTCGGAGAGGAGCTGCTCTCGCTGGACGAAAAGCTGACCGAGGCGTTCCCGGACGATCTGCCCGAGGCGGTCGACGAGAATCTCAGAAAAGCCACGGTGCGGGATCTTTTGACCATGTGTCTCGGGCAGGGAGAGGCGCATCTCATGGGAGCCGAACGGCCTTTCATCCCCGAGGACGATTGGGTGAAGCTCGCGCTGTCCTATCCGTTCCCCTATGAACCGGGGACGCATTTCGTGTACAACAACGCCGGTCCGTATCTGGCGGGCGTTCTGGTGGAGCGGCGCGCGGGTTGTGATCTGGCGGAGTATCTCACGCCCCGGCTGTTTGCTCCCCTCGGGATCCGGAAACCGACCTGGGAGCGGGATCCGCTGGGGCATTGTTTCGGCGCGGGCGGGCTCTTTCTGAACCTGCCGGAGTTTCACCGCTTCGGCGAGCTCTGTCTTGCGGACGGCGCATGGGAGGGCAGACATCTCATCCCGGCGAAGTATCTCCGGGAGGCGACGTCGAAGCAGGTCGAGAACGGCGCGGAAGGGTACGGCTACCTCTTCTGGATGGGAAAGCAGAACACGGCCCGCGCGGACGGGAAGTACTGCCAGCTTTCGATCCTGTTCCGGGAAAAGAATGCGGTGGTCTCGATGCTCTCGGAGTGCCGGAGGGGGGATCAGCTCTTTGACGCGATTTACCGGGAGATCGGTGAGAGGCTGTGAAAGGAGCGCACCATGAGTAAATCAAATCTCCCTCCCATTCTCCCGGATTCGGAGGTAACTCTGATCTCAGCCGAACCGGGCGGTTCTGATATGACACCGGATTGGGTGAAATCCCTTGTGCTGACGGAAGTCCACCTCGAAACGGCGACACCGGAGGGCACCTTCGACGCGGCGGTCCGGGTGCTCGATCATCTGGCGGACCTCGGCGTGAACGGGATCTGGCTGACGCCGATCTACGAGAAAGGATCCGGAGGCAACGGATACGGCAATATCGGGCCGCACACCGTGGAACCGTCCCTCTGTCCGGACTTCGCCCTCGGAGAACGCTGGGACGCCGTGCGGCGGTTTGTCGCTGCGGCGCATGAGAGACGGATCCGGGTGCTTTTCGATATCGTCACTTGGGGGACCGTCACCGCAGCGCCCCTGTTCCGGGAGCATCCCGAATGGTACAGCGGCAGGGCGTGGGGCAACGAGGCGTTCGATTGGACAAATCCCGCCTTCCGCGAATGGTTCATCGACCTCGCCGTCGGGAATCTTCTGTACACAGGAGCTGACGGATACCGCTGCGACTGCGAGCCGAACTATGCCGGATATGCCGTCTGGGAAGAAGTGCGCCGCCGCTGTCATGATGCCGGACGAAAGGTGCTCATCATGGCGGAGGACGGAGCCGAGCGGCAGTTTGCCTTCGACATGGAACAGGACGGCGTGCTGTGGTACGCGGACCGGGACCGCGGCGGGCAGTATACCAACCCAGTAAACTTCTACCTCGAAAAGCTGAATATCGTCGATTCCGTGAAGACCGGGCAGGGGATCGGTTCCGCCGTTCTGCAAAGCCGCGGGGAAGGGGGCCGGTACCGTTTCTACACCTGCTGCGTCTCGAATCACGATTACCAGCACTCCGCCGTGAATTTGAACCGCCTCGCGCTCGGGTACCAGGCGATCTTCGCGCCGTTCATCCCTCTGTGGTACCTCGGCGCAGAGTTCGGCATGCGGGCGGAGCATCAGGTGATCTACTTCGTTCCGGTGGACTGGAGCCTGACGGAGAAGCCGGAGAACGCCGCATTTCTCGCCGATATCCGCAAATACCTGCACATCCGACGCGCATACCCGGAGATCTTTGAAGTTTTCCCGCCGGATCATCGGGACGCGAATATCCGTCGTGTGAAATGCAATCCCGCGCCCGGTCTCACCGCATATGAGCGGTACACGCCGGAGGGTGGGCGATCCGTGTTTGTCATCCCGAATCCGGGGGATAATCCCCTCGTGACAGTGGTATCCCCGGAATTCACGGGCAGCTTCCGCGTCACGGATCTCCTGACCGGCGAACCGGTTCCCGTGTCCGGAGGATCGTTCCGGGCGGAGGTCGTAGGGGAGAGGATTGGGGTGTATCTGGCGGAAAGGGTGTGAAACGGATATTGAAGGAAACCGTCGGAAACGGCGGTTTTTCTGCTGTTTTACGAGTTTACGATGCATCAAATCCTGCCGGAGGATCCGAAAACCTGTTGAATCCTGCCGAAGGATGTGGTATAATCATAAAGATAATTCAAGATTACAGACACATTGAACTTGCCCTTACAGAGGAATGAGTATGAGCGAACAAAGCGGAGTGATCTACATCCTGACGAATCCTTCTTTCCCGGATTATGTGAAAATCGGATACGCGGACGACATTGACAAAAGGCTGGCACAGCTGAACCGCAGCGAGTGCATCCCGTTTGCTTTTCGGGTTTACGCGACGTATGAGGTAAACTCACGGCTTTCGGATCTGAAAATCCATGCGATCATCGACAAGCTGAATCCGAATCTGCGCTCCATTGAAAACTTCAACGGACAGAAGCGGGTTCGGGAGTTCTATGCCATGCCGCCGGAGGATGCGTATTCGATTCTGGAGGCGATCGCGGAGATTCACGGTCGAACGGATAAGCTGAAACTCATTCCGCCAAGTGAGGAAGACGTCGAAGCCGCCGACACGGCAGAGGATATCGAGGAGCAGAAGAAGGAGCGTCTCGCACCTTTTGCGTTTTCTCTCTGTCAGATCCCGGTTGGCGCTGTCATCGAATATTGCAAGCGATCCGACGAAAAATCCGGCCTGACCTGCACAGTTGTGGACGATCATACGGTCGAGTACGACGGAAAGAGATGGTCTTTGTCAGCTTTAGCCGCGATGCTGACACAGAGCAAATGGAGCGTTGCCGGACCGAGGTTTTTCAAATATAAGGGTGAATGGCTGAACGATATCCGCAAGCGGTTGGGGGTCTGACCTGGAGGTAATATCCATGAAGCAATATATCGTAGACGCCTTCACATCCAAGCCCTTTTCCGGCAATCCCGCCGCCGTGTGCGTGACGGACCGCCCGCTGCCGGACGAGTTTATGCGGAATCTGGCGATGGAGAACAATCTGTCCGAGACTGCCTATCTGTTGAAAGAGGCGGGCGGCTATAACCTCCGCTGGTTCACGCCCGGGACGGAGGTGGACCTCTGCGGTCACGCGACGCTGGCGTCCTCCTTCGTGGTTCTGAACTTTCTCGAACCGGAGAGCTATGCGGTACGGTTCCACACCCGGAGCGGACTGCTCACGGTGCGAAGAGCGGGAGACCTCTACCGGATGGATTTCCCGATCTATGAGCAGGAGGAGATCCCGGTGACGGATGCGATGGAGCAAGCGTTCGGCGCGCGTCCATTCCGTGCTTTCCTCGGAGTGGATCTGGTGTGCGTATTTGAGAACGAAGAAACAGTCCGCGCCATGACGCCGGATCAGACGAAACTGTCAGGGCTTCCGGGACGCATCCAGAACGCAACTGCACGGGGAAGAGAAGCAGACTGTGTCTCCCGGAGCTTCTGCCCAAAACTCGCCATCGTCGAGGATCCGGTCTGCGGCTCGGCCAGATCGCGCCGTATTGGGCTGCAGAACTCGGAAAAACCGCGATCACGGCGTATCAGGCATCGAAGCGCGGTGGCACGCTCCATTGCGAACTGATGGGGAACGGACGGATCGCCATCGGCGGGGAAGCGGTACTCGTGGCAAAGTCGGAGGTCGTTGCCCTGTGATCCGCAAGCACATTATCTTTACCGGCTCCGTGCAGGGCGTGGGGCGTGGGATTCCGGTGTGAAACCTTCATAATCCGGCAGACAACGGCATCGAACAGAAAGGACGGAGAAAAAAATGGGAAAAACAGAACTTATTTTTTCCTTTGATATCGAGGACTTTACGTCCAACAAAGCGGCAGACGCGATCCTCACGGAAGCGGAGATCCTCAGGGAGGAGGGCGTGCGCGGATGCTTCTGTCTGGTGGGATTTCTCGCGGATCAGCTGGTAAACTGGGGCAGACGAGACATACTGGACGCGCTGTCCCATCACGAGATCGACTCCCATACCCTTGGCCATTCGCTCCATCCCGTGATCAACGAGTATACGGATATAGAAGACTTCGACGCCGCCTACGCCGAGGTGATCCGTCAGGAGACGAAGGCCATCGAAAAGATCCGCCGGGCGACGGGCTGCGGTAAGGTTTATGTGGCGGTTCCTCCCGGAGACGACAAATCCTACGCCGCCATGTACGCCTACGCGGATATGGGCATTCCGATCTACGCCGACACGGTCTGCGACACGCCGGAGGGGGACGGAGTCTGGTACTGCAACGTCTACAACATCGAATATGTTCTCGGCGCGGATGGGCAGGATTTCTTCTTCCACGGCGGCGAGGCGGAGATCCGCGCGGCGCTGGATTGGCTGGCGAAGAGAAAGCACGCCGTGTTTTACACCCACCCGCACATGAGCTTGTTCAGCGAGCACTGGGATTCCGTGAACTACAACAAGATCAACAAGCATCCCTTCGGCGAATGGGAGGAAGCGCCCCGCCGTCCTCGGGAAGAAACGGAACGGTTCTATGAGAATCTGCGGCTGTTTGTCCGGATGGCAAAGGAGGATCCCCGGTTCCGCATCACGACCTACGGGGAGATCGCCGAACGGCTTGCCGCAAGACCGCCCCGCGTTGTCCGGAGAGAGGATTGGCTTGGAATCCGGGATCACCTCCGGGAGAGGCTGTATCCTATGACCGAGCCGGACTCCTTCTGCCTGAGCGATTTGTTCCGGGCGGCAAGGGCATTCCTTTTGGGGGCCGATGCGTGGGAATGCGTTCCCGAACGGGGATTCCTGTATGCTCCCGAGGCCGCCGGGGAGTACGTCGTTCTGCAGGCGGAGGAGGTGAGGCAGTCGGCGGCAATCCTCCCCGCGTCGGGATTTCTGCCCGTGCGGATCGGGATCGGCGGGAAAACTATCGGACCGGCGGACTGGCTGCGGGCGGCATACGAGGTGCTCTACGGAGCGGAAACAGTCACGGTCGAGGCGGGCAGGGAACAACTCCCCTCCCTTGACCGGCTTCCTCTGGCGCGGGACCTTAGCCTGCGGGGAACATGGATCCACAGCGACAGCTTCCGGGACAACTGGCTGTCCGACCGCCTGCGGTGGCAGAGCTGGACGATGCGGTTCTGAGCCGTCCTGCACGCGGGGAGCCGGGGGCCCCTATATATGCCCGTTTTTCCGGATCATCCCCGGCGTCAGACCCGTTTTCCTCCTGATCACGGAGGAGAAATGGGAAAGCGAGGCGAACCCGCACCGGGAGGCGAT
>CACYWX010000082.1 GCA_902778205.1 uncultured Ruminococcus sp.
GGGAGAGCTTACAGAGCACGGCCCGCTTCACCTCCCAGAAGGGTGATGACGTCGATGATGCGGTCGAAGAATTCCCGCCGTCCGTCCCCGCCCCGGTTCAGCTCGTGGAACAGCTTTCCGTCCTTGATGAACAGCACCCGGGAGGCGTAGCTGGCGGTCAGGCTGTCGTGGGTGACCATCATGATGGTGGCGCCCCGCTCTGCGTTGAGAAAGCACAGCCGCTCCAGAAGCATCTTCGCAGACCGGGAATCCAGCGCGCCGGTGGGCTCGTCCGCCAGGATCAGCTTCGGCTCCGTCACGATGGCCCTGGCCGCCGCGACGCGCTGCTTCTGACCGCCGGACATCTGCCAGGGGAATTTCGAAAGCACGTCCGTGATGTCCAGCTGCTCCGCCGCCGTCCGCACCGCCTCGTCGATCCGCTCCGAAGGCGTTTTCCGGATGGACAGGGGCAGGGCGATGTTTTCATAGGCGGTGAGGGTGTCCAGCAGGCTGAAATCCTGAAAGATAAAGCCCAGCCTGTCCCGGCGGAAGCGGTTCAGATCGGCTCCTCGCAGGGCGGTGGCGTCCTCCCCGTCCAGAAGGATCCGGCCGGAGGTGACCCGGTCGATGGTGGAGACGCAGTTGAGCAGGGTGGTTTTCCCGCTTCCGGAGGGCCCCATGACGGCCACGAACTCCCCGGCCTCCACGTCGAAGGAGATGCTGTCCAGGGCCTTTGTGAGGCTGGAGCGGCTTCCGTAGTATTTTTCCACCTGACGAACGCTGAGAAGAGGCATATGAATCAGCTCCTTTCCGTACCCAAGGATACCACGGAATCCGTTTCCCGTCGCGCTTTTCATCTTACAAAAAGTTACAGATCCGTAAGATTGAGGACCCGCCGTCATTCCTTCTCCCTCAGCACCTCCGACCAGCCGTCCCGCCCGAAGCTCAGGCGGATCTCGGTGTACTGTCCCTCCGCGCTCTCCGCCTCCATGCCGTGGCCCAGCCGTCCGCAGAGCTTCTTCGCAACGTAGAGTCCCATGCCGGTGGCGCCCGGACGGGTCCTGCCGTTTTTCCCGGTGAAGGACTTGTCAAAGATATGGGGCAGGTCGGAGGCCGGGATCCCGATGCCGTTGTCCCGGAAGCAGAGGATCACCCGGTCCCCCTTGTCCTCCGCCGTCACGGCGATCTCCGGCTCCCGTTCGGAGGACAGGTACTTCATGCTGTTGCTCAGAAGCTGGCCGAGGATCCACGCAAGCCACTTGGCATCGGTGGTCACCGTTACGTCCAGTCCCTCGGTCCGGATGGAGACGCCCCGCTCCAAAAGCTCCGCCCGGTGCCGCAGAGCCGCGTCGGAGAAGACACGCCGGAGGGAGGTCTGTGTGAAGAGATAGTCCTTTTCGGGACTGCCGCTCCGGGCGTAGTAAAGGACGTTCTCCACGCAGTCCTCCATACGGTCCAGCTGTTCCCCGCAGACGCCGCAGCCCCGGTTGTGGCGGATCAGCTCCATGGCGGCGAGAGGCAGCTTGATCTCGTGGACCCAGGTCTCGATGTACTCCCGGAAGTCCGCGCTCTCCCTCCGGCAGGCCGCCGTCTCCTCGCACATGGACCGTCCGGTCTCGCAGAGGATCTCCGAGAGAATCCGCGCCTCGGCGAAATCCGGCTCCGGAAGGGTCTCGGACAAAAGGTACTTCCGGTCCAGCCCGTCCAGATTCGTCCTCAGCCGTCCGTAAAACCGCCGCCTCCGCCGGTATTCCAACAGCTCCGCAGAGACCGCGCCGAACAGAGGGATCAGCACAGCCGCGGCCGCCGCCTGGGAAGGCACCCGGAAGGCCAGCAGAAAGACCAGGACCAGAAGATGCGCTCCGGCCCGGATGAGGAGGGAGGGGAGCCGGTCCCTCAGATAGTCCCAGGCGCTCACAGCAGCACGTACCCCTGTTTTTTCCGGGTGGCCACCGCGTCCGGATACCCGATCTGTGCCAGCTTGGCCCGGAGACGGCTCACGTTGACGGACAGGGCGTTGTCGTTCACGTATTCGTCGTTGTCCCACAGGGCGGTCATCAGCTCGTCCCGAGAGACGATCTCGCCCCGGCGCGAAAGCAGGGTCCGGAACACGATCATCTCGTTCTTGGTGAGAATGGTCTCCCGCTCTCCCCGGATCACGCTTCCCCGGACCGCGCTGACCTCTGCGTCCCGGTACCGTTCGGCCGGACTGGATCCCGAAGCGCGCCTCAGCACCGCAGAAATGCGCAGCAGAAGGACTGCGGGCCGGTAGGGCTTCGGGATGTAGTCGTCGGCTCCGCCGCTCATGGCCAGAACCTCGTCCAGCTCCGAGGTGCGGCTGGTCAGCATGATCACCGGGGTATCGGAGGTCCGTCGGAATTCCCGCAGCAGAGCCTCACCGCTCATGCCTGGCAGGGTGATGTCGAGAAGGATCAGATCCGCCCCCGACTCCCGCATGACGTCCAGGGTCCGGGTGAAGTCCTCCGCCGCCAGAGGCTCGTATCCGGCCCCCCGCAGAAGGACCGCCAGCTCGTTCCTCAGGACCGGATCGTCCTCCACAATCAGAATTTTCATGTCCGCACTCTCCCCTTCCGGAATAACTGCCCTCAGTATAGCACACCCATCCCCTTCCCGCAAGTGAGAATCGGATTAAGGTTTGCTGAAGCGCCGAGGTTGCAATCGGAAACGGGATATGCTATAATACAGACAAAGAAATGAGAAGGGAGACGCGGAGATGAAGCCCACATGGAAAAAACGGATCCTGACCGCGGCGGTCTGCGGGGCGCTCCTGCTGTCCGGCTGCGCGCGGGACGCAGGCGGGGAAACGGAACAAACGGGAGGAGCCGCGGAAACCGTGACGGGGTACGTCCGGCCCACGGATTTCACGGTCAGCACGGCGGACGGGTGGAGCTTTTCCCTGTCCGGCGCGGTGGCTGAAAACGACGCGGTGCTGATCGTCCTGTTCGATCCCGCCGATCCCGGAGCGCTTCCCGTTCTGTCCGCCGCGGAGCAGTACTGCGCCGGTGCGGACCGGGTTGCCGGACTGGGACTGACCGTCGGGAACTCCGCGGCGCCGGACGGATCCGGACTGCCCGTGGGAAGCGCGGACGGGATCGGACTGGAGCGGCTGACGGAGGGAGGACTGCCCGTCCTGCTGACGGTGGACCGGTACGGGTATCTGGCCATGGTGAACCGCGACCCGCCGGCGGACGCGGAGGAGCTGGAACGGCTGACCGCGCCTTTTCTGGGAGAGGATTACGTTCTGCCGGAGGAGAGCCGCTATGAAATCACTCTGAACCTGCCCGTTCCGGGGGTGATCTTTGCCTTCTGCACGGACGAGACCTGCGTTCCCGCGGCGACGGACGGGACCGGAACCGCCGTTTTCGAGGGCGCGCCTGGGGAATACGAGGTGAAGGTTTTGAGCGTGCCTCAGGGATACGAGGTGTCCCTTCCGGAGGGGCTCGTGACCGGGCCTTACGCGGAGCGGATCCCGGCTGACATCACGGAGGCGGGATCATGAGCGGGCGCGGCGCGGCGGTGCTGAGGATCTGCCTTCTGGCGCTGTCCGGGGTCCTGCTGATCCTCGGGGTCCTGAACGGAGGGGCCCGGGACGTGTTCGCCAAAGCCGCTGCCGTCTGCTCCGAATGCATCGGACTGGGGTGAGGCCATGGAGGAAAAGAAAAAACGCCCGTCCGTGAGGAAGCCCATAAGCCGGCGCTTCGTGCAGGTCTACGCGGCGGTGCTGTACAACGCCCATATCCGTGGCTTCGCGGAGGGGACCATCTACCGGGGACCGCTCAAGACGGTCTGCGTGCCGGGGCTCAACTGCTATTCCTGTCCCGCCGCCGTGGGAGCCTGTCCCCTGGGAGCCCTGCAGAACGCCGTGGGAGCGTCCGCGTCCCGTCCGGCCTTTTACGTGATCGGGACCCTTCTGCTGTTCGGCCTGCTCCTCGGGCGGCTGATCTGCGGCTGGGCTTGTCCCGTGGGGCTGATCCAGGAGCTCCTGTACAAAATCCCCGGGAAGAAGCTGAAAAAGAACCGCGCCACCCGTCGGCTGAGTTATCTGAAATACGGGATCCTGGCGGTGTTCGTCCTCATCATCCCCGGGATTTACGCCCTGCGCCGGGTCCCGCTTCCGGCCTTCTGCAAGTATATCTGCCCCGCCGGGACGCTGGAGGGCGCGCTGGGCCTGATGCTCCATCCGAAAAACGGGGATCTGCGGGCGCTGGCCGGGGGACTCTTCTTCTGGAAGCTCGGCCTGATGGTCCTGATTTTCGCCGCCTGCGTCTTCGTGTTCCGGGCCTTCTGCCGCTTTCTCTGCCCTCTGGGAGCCCTCTACGGCCTGATGACGAAGCTGGCTCTGGCGGGAGTCCGCGTCGACCGGGACCGGTGCGTGGACTGCGGGGCCTGTCTCCGGATCTGCCCCGTGGACATCCGGTCCGTGGGAGACCGGGAGTGCGTCCGGTGCGGCAAATGCGCAGAGATCTGTCCCTGCGGCGCCATCACCGTCCGGGCTGGCAAGCTCGTGCTGGCGGGTCCGGATCTGTCTCCGGGAGCGGAAGGAGGACGGCGGACATGAACAAAAGGATCCTCGTCCGGTGCGCCGCGCTGGTTCTGCTGGCGGTCACGGCGGCGGCGGTCAATCTTCCCGGAAATCCCCTGTACGGCGGATCCCGCAAAACAGCGGCTACCGGCTCCTCCGTCGGGGAGATCCTGCCGGATTTTTCGGTTTCCTGTCTGGACGGCTCGATCTTCACCCTGTCGGAGCAGCGCGGGGAGACCGTGGTCGTCAATCTCTGGGCTACCTGGTGCGCGCCCTGCGTGAAGGAGCTGCCCCATTTCGACCGGCTTCTCCGGGAGCACGGAGACGACACCGCGGTGCTGGCGGTTCACTGCGATCCGGTGACGGAGGACGTGGAGGCCTGGCTGGCTGGGTATGATTACGGTTTCCCCGTCGCCCTGGCGGGAGGCCGGGCGCTGGCGGACCTGCTGGGAGGAGGGGACGTTCTGCCGCGGACCGTGGTGATCTCCCCGGACGGCACGGTCCTCTACAATGCGGCGGGCTCGGTGGACTACGAGACGCTTCTCCGCCTGACGGGCCACGGGGAATAATTCCCCGGCGGTTCCTTCCCTCTTCAAACAAAAATCCCGGACCGGGCGGTTCAAAATAGAATCGTCTGTCCGGGATTTTCTTATGGGATTCACGCGGGCGCTCCGCCCTTTTTCCGCTTCTCCGCCCGCTTCAGCTTGTACAGCTCCTCGGCGGCGATGCGGGTCTTCGCCACCACGTCCGTGTCGGTCTTCGGGAAGCAGTAGTAGAGGATCCGGTTGTCGCCGATGCAGATCATGTCCCCCAGCTCGTACCAGAAGTAGTCGGCGTAGAGGCCGTAGGAGGCCAGAGGCGGCTGACGGTAGGAGAGCTCTCCGCCCTCCAGCAGAAATCCCTCCGCATCGTGGCGGAGACGTCCCTCTCCCACCCGGGCGATGTGCCTGTGGTTCGTCATGACGCAGATCTCCACGGGAACGTCCAGAAGGTAGGTCCCCTCCTCCAGCTCCCGCCGGACGCACTCCCGTTCCCAGCGGTACCAGTCCGGCACATGGGTGAAGACCGGATCCCCGTCCCGGGAGACGAGGAAGCCGTATTCGTCCAGCTCCCAGACCTTTCCGCAGGCGGCACACCGGAGCGTGGTTCCCCGTCCCTCGGTTTTCCCCTCCGTCCGACAGCACGGACATTTGTAAAGAACCCGGTTCAGCCCGTCCGCCCGGAAGGGTTCGTCGATCCTCACCCGGTTTTCCTGCTGCCAGCGGAAGCTGTCGAAGGTGAACTGCTCCTTCAGAACCGCGTTCAGCTCCTCCGCGCTCTTCTCCCGGAGCTCCTCCGGGGACAGCAGGTATTCCATCCGGGCGGAGACCTTCACCTTCCGCAGCTGGAGATTGTTGTAAAGAGGATCCCTCGCGAAGGCGCCCCAGGTCCGGATCATGACCACCGGAACGCCCAGCAGCTTCAGCGCGCCGCCCACGGACTCCGGCAGAGGCGTGGCGCAGCCGTCGAAGGTGTAGGAGGCCTCCGGATACATGAGCACCGAGGTCCCCTGCTTTTTCAGCGCCCGGGACATGTCCTTCAGAAGGGTCAGGTCCGGCACAAACTTGGCCGTGGGGATGCATCCGATCTGCCGCATGAGCCAGTCCTTGCCCACGAAGCCGTCGGAGGTGCAGACGATGTTGAAGGGGCGCGGATACAGGATCGTCGAGACGATCTTCAGATCGATGAAGGAGGAGTGGTTCATGAGGAACAGGGCGGGCTCGTCCTTTCCCAGCCGCTCCATGCCGGCCGTCTCCAGGGTGAACTGCGTGTCCTTCAGATCCCCCGCGGACACGGCTTTGAGCAGCCACCGGAAAAAGGGCGCGGGCTTCACGGGAGGTCTGTGCTTCGCGCGCGGTTCCGCCAGAGCCTCCGCCAGGGTCATGTCCTTGACTTTGATCTTCATGGTGTCCTCCGGAAGGAAGAAAATGGACCGGGATGATCAGAACAACCGAGAGGGATAGTTAAGGGAGAATCCCTTATACCCGGACTTATATCAGCCGCAGACCGCGGTCCGGGGCGGATGGAGTCTTAAGCGTGGGTTAAAGGATACTCCCTTAAAATATCCTTCACCTCTCGATCCGGATGGCCGGGGCGATGGGATTGTGGCCGCGGAGGATCTCGGGGATGTACACCCGCAGTCCGCCGTCCTCCCGCTCGAAGCGCAGGGGAGCCTCCAGTCCCAGAAGCGTCAGCTTCTTCGCCTCATGGGGCCACGGGATCAAGAGAGAATCGCCGAGCTTTTCGCCCTCCGGCAGGCGGACCAGGGCGTAATACACGTCCCCCTTCTTCGTGAAGGCGGTGATCCCGTCCTCGTTGGGATCGGCCAGCCGGGTGCCGTAAATGGCCTCTCCGTTGTCCCGGAGCCAGTCGCCCATGCCGTCCACGGACCGGACCGCCTCCGCGGGCAGATTGCCGTCCGGCTGGGGCGCGATGTTCAGGGCCAGATTGCCGCCCCGGCACACCACGTCGATCAGAAGATGCACCAGCTGGCGGGAGGTCTTGTACCGCTCCGCGAACCGGTAGGAGAAGGCGTATCCCACGGTGACGCAGCTCTCCCACGGGACCCGGATGGGCTCGGTGGGAACGCTCTGCTCCGGCGTGATGTAGTTCTCGTTGGGGCCTCCCACGGTGCGGTCCGCCACCAGAAGTCCGGGCGTGACGGCTCTGGCCCTCTCCATGAACTCCGAGAGGCGGATGTCCTGTCCCCGGTTGTCGGGACGCACCTGTCCGCCGTCCAGCCACAGGATGTCCAGCGGCCCGTAGTTCTCCACCAGCTCCATCATCTGCCCCTGGGTGAACTGCACGAACTTCTCCCAGAGCTCCGGATGCGTCTTCGGATCGTAGGTGGGATTGCGTCCCCAGGCCACGGGCTTCTCCTGACCCTCGGCCCAGTACCAGGGGCAGTGCCAGTCGGGCTTGGAGAAGTACGCCGCAATGCCGATGCCCCGGGCCCGGAAGGCATCGAACACGGACTTCACGATGTCCGCGTGCTTATGGGTGTGGAAGGGGCAGTCGTGGGACGTGGTCTTGTAGTCGGTGTACTTGGTGTCCCACAGGCAGAAGCCGTCGTGGTGCTTGGTGGTGAGGATGTAGTATTTGAAGCCGTTCCGCGCCGCCACGTCCGCCCAGACCTCGGGCCGGAGTCTGACCGGGTTGAAGCTCTTGTTGAGGTTCACGTACTGATTCCGGAAGGTCTCGGGGTCCTTCTCCCAGTCGATCTCGTTCCGTCCCCAGTCGGCGTCTCCGTCGGACAGGGGCCAGGATTCGCAGATCCCCAGCTCCGAGTAGATCCCGAAGTGCATCATGAGGGCCAGCTTCTGATCCTGGAACCACTCCAGCTTCTCCAGAACGGCGGGATCCTCGGGCCGTACCCAGGAATCCTCCCTGCTGCATCCGTGCATGCCTTTGATGATGGCGTCCGCCATGGTCAATCCTCCTGTTTCTGTTCCGTTTCCGTCCGCTCCCGGAAGTCCTCGAGCAGGTTCTCCATGACCCCGCTGATCTCCCGGTCGTTCTTCTTCATGTTGACGGGCCGCAGCTCCCGGGTGGTGAAGCAGTGCTTCGTCCAGCCCCGGATGACCTCGCGCCCGGTCTTTCTGTCCCGCACCTCGTAGGTGACCGTCATCCGCACGCCGTTGTACTCCGACACCTCGGGGACGATCTCGATGACGTCGCCGCTTGTCACGTGGTACAGGTACTTGCAGTTCACCTCCAGCGTCGGAATGGTGAAGCCCCGCTCCTCCAGAAGGGACATGGGGATCCCCAGCGCTTCCATCCAGGCGCACCGGGCCTCCTCCATGTACCGGATGTAGTTGGAGTGGTGGACGATCCCCATCCGGTCCGTCTCGTAGTAGTTGATTTTCCGCTCGTATACGAACTCCATGCTCCGCTCCCCGGTCTCACAGCATTTTCACGCTGATCTCATTGGTCATATAGGTGAATTCGATCCGCACCACGGTGTTGTCGCGGGGGATCGTCAGCGGGCTTTTGCCGCCGGATCCGGAATAGGGGTATCCCCGGTCCTCGGAGACGCAGGCGGACAGGGTCCCCCAGGTGGAGATGCCGAAGTCATACGTCCCCGTGAAGGGCATGACGAAGGCCAGGGCGTATGTCCCGTTCCCCACATAATACATCCGGGTGATCTCGCTGTTCGAGTCATTGGCCACCGCGCCCACATAGGGCTGGAAGGAGCCGTAGAGCACCACCTTCTCCGGTAGGCGCACCCCGGTTTCGGGATCGTCAATGTCCCGCCCGCCGTAGTCCAGCAGGTCGGAGGGATTGGCCAGCGCCCGGTATTTCCCGTATCCCTCCCGGAGCAGAGCCGCCGCCGCGTCCTCCTGGGAATATCCGCTGGGGCAGGCGTCCGAGCGGTTGTTGAGCCGGTAGAAGGCCCCGCCGTCCAGAGGTCGCTGCAGGGGGAAGGCGAAATACCCGTCCGGGTTGTTCACGGCGGTCCATTTGAAGGTGTAGTCCAGAAAGGCGTTCCGGGCTTCCTCCTCCTGAGAGGCGAACCACGCGATCTGATCGTACCCCCACCACTGGGACCAGGCTCTCTCCTCCCAGGTCAGATGCTCGTGGGCCCACCGGTCGATCCCGCCCCAGTTGTCGTATTCGTACAGGAAGGGCAGCGCTTTTTCATAGACGCCCTCCGGAGAGATCCCGCCGCCGGACTTCCCCTCCCGCACCAGCACCAGCCGCTCGCCGGGCCGGTCCAGCACGGGATACCGGGTGAAGGGCATGGCGTTGTAGTCCAGCAGGCTGACGCCGTTCACCACCAGCGAATGGGAGTGGGCGTCGATGAGGATCCTGTGCCGCCGGGCGTGGACCCTCGCGTAGTCCCGCATCATGGAGAGCACCGTCCCGATGGCGCGGTATCCCCGGTCCCGGGCGGTGTACAGGTGGATCTGCCCCATGTGGAACGCCTCGCACCCGCAGTCGATGTAGTTTACGGCCCGGTAGTAGAACCACATCTGGGTCTCGGTTTTCGAAATGTCCGGCATGTGCTCCCCGGGGACGAGGGTGCAGTCCTCCCAGCGGAAGCACCGGTCCTCCGGCTCCAGTCCGAACGCCTCGAACACATAGGCCGGGATCCTCACGGACTCCAGGTCCTCCCGGTACACCGTCTCGAAGATGCAGGCCTGCAGGATGATCTCCGGGTCCGCTGCGTGGATCCTCTCCGCCGCCCGCCGGGTCCTTTCAAAGTGCTCCGGATCGGGCAGTTCGGCCTTCCAGATCCCGGTGGCGCGGCCGAGGAACTTGATCCCGGCCTCAAGGATCACCCGGATGTCGTCCTCCAGGGTATCGCTGAAGCAGATCCACTGGGCCGTGGCCGCGTGAGCCAGATAATACTCCAGCACCCGCCGGGGCATGGAGGTGTCAAATGTTCCTTCGTTCATTTGGTCAGAATCCTTTGCCGTTTCTTCATCTGTCCGCCGTCTCCGCACGGATGACCGGGGCGACGCAGACGAGGCTTTCGAGGACCGGGTCCCCGGCGTAGAGCTTCGGAACGGCGATCTCTCCGATCTCCTCCCGCGGAACGACGATCGAACCGCCGCTCAGATCGTACGCCCAGGTGCCCGCCGCGTTCTTCAGCGTCAGGGTATACCGGTCGGAAGGGATATACCCTCTCTTGTGCGCGTCAGCGAGGGAGAAGCGGACGCCGCCCTCCTCAGAGGTCCAGACGACCAGCATGCCCTTCGACACCCAGGTCCTCTGCACCGCCAGAGCGGCCTTCAGC
>CACYWX010000083.1 GCA_902778205.1 uncultured Ruminococcus sp.
GCCCCACGAAGCGGGGTGCAGAGGCGAAGCCCCACGAAGCGGGGTGCAGGGGCGAAGCCCCACGAAGCGGGGTGCAGGGGCGAAGCCCCTGCACAAAAGCCCCCTCCCCTATGGGGAGGGGGGTGGGGGTGGGGCGCTCCGCAGTGCGTTCCCCCCAGAAAACACTTTCCCAAAGAGTCAAAAGCTGCTGTACCACAGGATACAGCAGCTTTTCTTGTTATTGCACCTCTACCGGCAGCGGCGGTGCCTCCAATGTGGCATCTGCCGTTTCTGTCTCAAAGACAGTTTCCGTAGACGTTTCCGGACGGGTCGTCGCCGGCATGAGGAACGGGATCTCCCCCTCGCCGAGCGTGGTCTGCGGAAGGGTCTCCCCTTCCCGGAGGGTTGTGGTCTCCTTGCGCTCCAGACGCGGATCCAATGTCGTATAGCGCGGATCCTGTGTGCCCAGATGCTCGTTGACATCCGAGTTGAACCCGTGAATGCCCGCATTCCATGTGGAAAGGGTATGCGATGTCGAGGTGGTAGGTTCTGTACGTGCGGTCGTCGCACGGGTCGTCGCGGAATACTCCGTATGCCGCGCCGGCTCCACGACTACGGTCGGATGATCCTCCCTGACAATGGGGAAAAACATCAGGAACATCACCGTAATGGCAACGATCACGAGCAGAATGCCGCAGAAGATCATGATCCCTCTGGTGACACTGCTCAGTCCGTCCGACCAGTTTTTTTTCTTCATAAATCCTAAGAACTCCTTTTTATTGGCTGTCCGCTGGTACCTGTACGGCAGCCTGTCTGTAAATACGCCGGTACGCCGTTGGCGTCATACCGACATGACGCTTGAACTGGCGCATAAAATAAACATCGGTCTCAAAGCCGGAAAGCTGCGACACCGTCGCGATCGGCTCATCCGTTGTCTCCAGAAGCCGCTTGGAGCACGCGATGCGGCTCGCGATCACATCCTGCGTACATGTCGTACCGAACGCCGCAAGATAGATCTTGTGGAAATACGGGCGGCTGATGCCCAGCTCGTCACAGATCTCCTGAATGAACCAGTTCTCCTCCGGATGCTGGTAGATCTTGTGGCGCAGAGCCGTCAGCTTATCGTAGTGAGGTACCTCGGCTGCGCGGCTCACGCTGCCGTCGGAGCCCTCCAGCAGCAGGCACAGCATAAGCTCTACGGCATGTGCGCCCAGCTCCGAACCGGGCTTGCGCTTCTCCATGACCGGCAGGATGAGCTTCCAGATCTCCTCCACCGCAAGCGGCTGTGCCAGTGTATGTGTTTCCTTGGCAGTCATACCGGCGCGGCGGATCTTCTGGACGTAGCGGTCCGAGAGCGTCATGCGCATGTAGCGGTAGGCTGTCATGCCCTGTGATTCGATCACGATCTTCCCGCCCTCAAACGGATGGAACAGAAACGTGAACGGCTGCATATAATACTGGCGGTCATTGATACGCAGGATCGTGCGCACACCGCTCATGATGATCAGAAACTGATGACTGTCCCCTTCTGTCATCCGCTGTATGCCGGCGTGATCCTGTTCGCCGCATTCCGTCAGATAAATATCCGGTGTTGTGATCATGATCCTTCCCCTTACAGTCATACGGTAAAAACAGACGGCATCAATGCCGTCCCAAATCCAGTATCTATATCATACTACATTTTCCGGTATTTGTCAAGTCGGCGCTGTCGGAAGAATACCCCTCTGCCTCTTATCCGTCAAAAAGAATCGAATTGCCAAAATACGGCTTGACAAATCTGTTGATATTGTGTATAATAAGATTAATGGTATTTATTGGATTTTTCCGGAAGCTTTCGGGAAAGACTATTGTCATACACTGGTATTCCGGCTACAGAAGGGAGATACGACATGCCGACCGACACTTTTTACCGGCTTCCGGAATCAAAACGGGAGCATGTACTGAACGCCCTGCGCAAGGAGATCACCCGTTCCACGTTTGAAGCCTTTTCCATCAATAACGTCGTGCGTGAATGCGGCATCTCACGGGGCAGTTTCTATCAGTATTTCCGCAGCAAGGAGGATATATTCCTCTTTTTTCTGGCTGATTATCAAAAAAGTATCCTCTCCTTCGCTTCTGAAAAGCTCCGGAGCAACGGCGGTGACCTGTTCGACGCACTGTCTGACAGCTTCCGCTTCGCCGTCCGGATGCTTTGCTATAAGGATTCCCGCGATTTCCGGCATAACCTGTTCTGCAATATGTGGATGTATGAGATCCTCTGGCAGAAGGGCATGTACGGAGAAGCCGTCAGCGGTGAGATCATGGATTTCCTGAATGCCATCGACCGGAGCCGGCTGAATCTGGCTGACGATACGGAGCTGTATACACTCGTAGAGATCTGCATGACGCTCTGCATGAAGGATGCTGCCGGCGTATTCATGGCAGACGATCACGAATCGGAGGTCAATGAACGCTTCAACCGGAAGCTCTCTTTGCTCCGCAAAGCCTATCAGAAATAAGCAGTCCCCCTGAACAGCGCGTTCAGGGGGATCGTTTTATGCCTCATACTCTGCAAGGATCTGCTCAGCGACCTCGCAGCGCGTGGAACGGGTATCCATCGCCTGCTTCTCGAGCTTGGCGCGGCTGATGACGCGCATTTCGCCGATCCTGACCATGAGCTTGGTGTTCTCCCGTTTCAGGCTCATCATCCGGGAGCGTGTCGCCTCGACCAGACGGATCGACTGGTGCAGCAGGCTCTTGTTCATCGGGCGCGAAACCACACATACGCCGAAATCACCGACCTTGTCCGACACATCGTCCGCAATGTCCGCCTTGCAGAGCAGAAGAATGCCGGAGCTGGTATTCTCTGCCAGCATGATCGAGAGCTCGTGTCCGAATTCGTCCGTCAGCGGCGTGTTGATGAGGATGAGTGCATACTCGATCGTGTTCGTCAGGCGTCTTGCTTCGCTGCCGCTGGCAGTTGAGGTGAGGTCTGTATAGCCGTAGGAATGCAGGAACTGTGCGATCGTTTCCGTCGCCTGCTCCGAACCGGATACGATCAGTGCTTTATCCATGGCATGTTGCCCTCCTTCCTCATAACGCTCCTATCACACCGAATAGAAATACTGCTGCTCCTCGAACTCTGCCCGATCCTCGGCGGCATTGTACAGCGCGATCTGACATTCGATATCCCGGAAAATGATGCGGCGCACCTCATCGGCAAGATTCTCACGGATGAAATCGCTTTCATTTGCGGCTGCATACGCCTCCTCCAGCGTCGCCGGAAGCACACGGAACGGCTTCTTCTCCGCCGTCAGCTCGTCCTCGGCACGGAGGGGCATCTGCTGCCGGATGCCGTCCATACCCGCTGCAAGCAGCAGCCGGAACGCAATATACGGATTGCAGCAGCAGTCGGCACTTCGCAGCTCAATGCGCGGATGCACCCCGACCTGACCCGGAATGCGCAGCAGCGGACCGCGGTTGCTGTATGACCAGTTGATCTCGTTCGGCGCCCCGCTGTGGCGCAGGCGCGTATAGGAATTGGTGATGGGATTCAGGAACAGCGTCATCTCCGGCACATGGTGCAGGATGCCGGCAATGAACTGCTCTCCCGCGGCGCTCATTTTGCCGTCACGGCGCTCGAAAATATTCTGCCCGTCCTTCTTGATGGTGATGACGATGGTCAGCGCCGAGCCGTACATGCCGCTGAGGGGCTTGGGCATAAAAGACGCATACAAGCCGTTCTGTGCGGCAATGGTCTTGACGACGGTCTTATAATGCACCATATTGTCCGCCGCTGTGACGGGCTCTGAGCATTTGAAGTCGATCTCGTTCTGACCCGGTCCGTACTTATGCGCGGAATACTGGGGGTTGATGCCCATTTCCTCCAGCGACAGGCAGATCTCACGGCGGGTATTCTCGCACTTGTCGAGGGGCGCCACATCCAGATAGCCGGCGCGGTCGTGCGGGATCTTCGTGGGATTGCCCTCCTGATCGCAGTCGAACAGATAGAATTCGCTCTTGGTGCCGAACTCGCAGGAATAGCCCTGTTGGTTCAGCGAACGGATACAGCTCTGGAGCGCCTGCCGGGTACCGCCCTCATAGGGTGTGCCGTCCATGTGCAGGAGATTGCAGAAGAACCGCACCACACGGCCGGATTTCGGTCTCCACGGCAGGACGGACAGCGTCGAGATGTCCGGCACGAGGAGCAGATCCTCATAGCAGTCCGAAAAGCTCGCGGCATCGAGCAGGATACCGTCCGAGAAAGCCCGCGGCAGCTCGGTCGGCATGATGGCAATATTTTTCAGGTTGCCCTGCATATCGCAGAATGTCAGGCGGATGAATTTCACATCATTCTCCGTCACAAAATTAAGTATTTCCTTGGGTGAAAAGTCCATAGCGATCCCTCCGGATATGGTTTATTACTATTATACTGTCTACAGCTTAAGGTATTTGCGACCTGACGGTCGCTTAGGGGCTTTGCACCTAAACCCCACGAGGGGCGCTGCCCCTCGACCCCGCAAGGGGAGTGATACTCCCCTTGACCCCATCGACTTTTTCATAAGGGAACCTCTAAAAACTATGTTTTTAGAGGTGGGGGTGTGGGGCGAAGCCCCACATATAGCCCTTTTGCTTTTCGCAGAAAAGCAAAAGGGGAGGTTTATAGAGATGCCCATAAGATATTGACTGTGATTTTATTATACACCATTTCTCCGGATTTGTAAAGCGCCGGCAGAACAGAAAAGCAAAAAGCGGACGCGAACGTCCGCTTTCGTGTTATTCCTGTACATAGGCGGCAAGCACTCTGCCGATGTACATCTTGTGCATGGCGTCCTTGCCGTAGAAGGTATCGACCAGCCCCTTATCTGCAAACTCCGAGGTCTCCAGCATCTGGGAGTACATCTTCTCGCAGACGAGCACGAGCCTTGCCTCGGCGAATGCCGGCGCACCGTCGAGCTCGATGGGCGTCAGACCGGTCTCCTTGACCTTATCCGTGTCGCGTCCGGAATGGCTGCCGCAGAAGCTCAGAGTCTTGCGGTATTCCTCCGGGAACACGCTGATGGTGAAGGTCTTGCCGCCCTCCAGATAGCCGAAGGTATGGCGGGTCGTGCGGACGTAAGCCGTCACGGACGGAACGTTCCACATCACGCCCATCGCGCCCCACGAGCAGGTCATGGTATTGAAATCCTGCGGCGTGCCGGCGGTCAGCAGGAACCAGTCCTTGCCGATGGTCGTAAACGGATTGCAGGTCAGCTCACTGGTGGTTTTCTTGACAAATGCCATAAGTATCATCCTTTCCGGTCAGTCCCATAGATCTTCATAATATTCAAACAAAAGCTCTTTCGCCTTTTCCCACTTTTCCTTCTCGGCTTCACATTCCGGCGTATCCTCGTAAAATTCCCCTTCGAGGTAGGCATGAAGCCCGTCGCAGATGGCTTTCAGGATGTCATCCCACTTCCGGACAGCTTCCTCCTCATTGATGATGGTGTGTCCGTCTTCGCCGTATCTGGCAAATTTCAGCGGATAGCCGTGACAGTTCTCGCGGTAATAGGCAACACGCGGCAGGAGCCAGTTCGCAAGCTCCCCTTCCAGATTCCATGTGTCCACATAGGAGAAGCCCCATTGTTCCTCAAATTCCCGGCGCTTCTGCATCTCAGCGGCATATTCCTCCTCGGAATCAAAATTCTCCGGCTTCCATGTGAATTTCAGACGCTTTGCAAACAGCGCTTCCTTTTCCCATTCCTTCATGCCGCACCTCCGCGTTCTATCCTATGCAAAAGCAGCAGCGGAAAGAACCGCTGCTGCATGGGATTATTCCTCTGTGGGGAGATCAGCGGTCAGTGCCTCGATCTCACGCTCGTCGAAATCAAACTCCAGCTCCTCGCCGCAGTTCGGGCAGACAGTCTCGCCCTCCTCAAGTGTACGCTCATCGAGCAGGATGCACTTGCCGCAGGTCGGACATACGGTCTCGTACTGCTCGTCCTCGTCGTCATCGTAGAGATCCTCGAAGTTGCAGCCGCACTCGTCATCATCATCATCATCGTCGAGCAGAAGCTCCTCCATATCGCCGAGATCCTCGTCCAGAATATCGCAGAGCTCCTCCAGCTCAGCCACTCTGTCCTCCAGCTCCTCGGTATACTTGACCATCTCGTCAAGCGCGTCACAGATGGCAAAGAGGACCTTGCCCTCCTTGCTGGTCTTGTCGATCTCCTGACCGTCCAGCAGACCCTTCAGATACGCAATTCTATCCATCATGATTCCTCCCGTCAGCAGGGCTTATGCACGCTCCATGTACTCGCCGGTTCTGGTGTCGATGCGGATCATCTCACCCTCGTCGATGAACAGCGGAACACGGATCTCTGCGCCGGTCTCCAGTGTTGCAGGCTTGGTCGCATTGGTAGCGGTATCGCCCTTGAAGCCGGGATCGGTCTGGGTAACCTGCAGCTCAACGAAGTTGGGCGGCTCAACGCCGAATACATTACCCTTGTAGGACAGTACCTTGCAGATCATCTCTTCCTTGACGAACTTGAAGTTGTCGCCGATGAGGTCCTTGCCGATGGGCTCCTGCTCGAAGGTTTCCTGATCCATGAAGTAGTACAGGTCGCCGTCGTTGTAGAGATACTGCATTTCGCGGCGGTCGATGCGCGCGTCGTTGTATTTGTCGGTGGGGGAGAAGGTCTTTTCAACCACCGCTCCGGTGATGACGTTTCTCAGCTTGGTGCGGACAAAGGCCGCTCCCTTGCCGGGCTTGACGTGCTGGAACTCGATGACCTGCATGACCTGTCCGTCCATATCGAAGGTGATGCCGTTCTTGAAATCGCCTGCTACAACCATTGTCGTGTGTTCCCGGGGAGATCCCGGGATACGCTCCTTTCCGTTTGTCGGTGTTGTGGTTACAATACGCTTTATTATATCGGATTTTCGCCCCGTTTTCAAGGGGTCTGGAAAAGAAATTTGGGAAAACCGGCTGATTTCTGAAAACTTTTCCTTCCGGAGGACGGTTTGAGGGACTTTTTTCGGGAAATTCAGAACAGGTGTTTACAAATCTCCCGGAATATGGTATACTGTTGTCGGAAGAGCAGGCCGGCGCGCCCCGATGCGCCCCGATGCGGGGGTGAACCGGCTGACAGTATGGACGGAAAGGAACGGTATTATGCAGAACGAACTGGAACCGAAGGAAAAGCAGGTATACGATTATATAAAGGAAAACATCCGCAGAAACGGCTACGCGCCCTCCATCCGCGACATCTGCGGCGCGCTGGGGATCCGCTCCACCTCCACGGTCCACACCTGTCTGGACCGGCTGGAGAAGAAGGGATACATCCAGAAGGAAAACGGCAAGAGCCGCACCATCCGCATCGAGGGACTGAGCGGCGGAGATCCGGCGGAGGAGGACGAGCGGCTGTCGGTGCCGGTCATCGGACGGGTCACGGCGGGCGAGCCCATCCTGGCGCTGGAGAACTACGAGGGCTTCATCCACTATCCCAAATCCATGCTGCCCATGCCCGCGGGACCCCTCTTCGCTCTGAGGGTCCGGGGGGAGAGCATGATCGAGGCCGGCATCATGGACGGGGACACCGTCATCGTGGAGCAGACCGCGGACGTGGAGAACGGGGACATCGTGGTGGCGCTCATCGAGAACGAGGCCACGGTGAAGGTCTTCTACAAGGAGAACGGACACTACCGCCTCCAGCCCCGCAACCGCACCATGATGCCCATCATCGTGTCCCGCCTTTCCATCCTCGGCAAGGTGGCGGCCAGCGTACGGTACTACTGATCCCGGTCTCTGCGCCGGAGATTCCCGATACAGGAGGACACAGGACATGAAGCCCATTCAGGTAGGTCTTGTCGGACTGGGACGCGCCGGGTCCGGCATGCACTTTCACGAGCTGAAGAGACGGCAGGACAAGTTTCACTTCGCCGCTGTCTGCGACATCATCGAAGAGAGGACCGAGCCCTTCGTGAAGGAGTTCGGCTCGACGCCCTATACCCGGTACGAGGACATGCTGGCGGATCCGGCCGTGGAGCTGGTCACCATCGCCACCCGGTCCTGCGACCACTTCCGGCACGCGAAAATGGCGCTGGAGGCCGGCAAGGACGTCATGGTGGAGAAGCCCTTCTCCATGAAGTCCGCCGAGGTGCGGGAGCTGATCCGCCTGGGATCCCAGCCCGCCGGTCCCCATCTCTACGTCCGCCACAACCGTCGGTTTGAGCGGGGCTTTGAACTGGCGCAGGAGATCGTCGATTCCGGAAAGCTGGGGCAGGTCTACGAGATCCGCCTGACCCGCAACGGCTATCAGCGGCGCAACGACTGGCAGACCCTGTCCGAGTTCGGCGGCGGCCAGCTTCTGAACTGGGGCCCCCACATCATCGACCACTCCCTGCGGTTCTGCGGCGGCGACTACGTGAAGCTCTACTCCGAGCTGCGCCACGTGGCGGCGGCGGGCGACTGCGAGGACCACATCAAGATCGTCTTCACCGGCGTCAACGGCCGGATCGTGGACATGGAGATCTCCGGCGGCGTCGCGCTTCCCACGCCGGAATACCTGATCTACGGCTCGAAGGGATCCCTGGTGTCCGGCGGAGGCAAATTCCACCTCCGGTATCTGGATCCGGACGCGGAGCTCTCCCCCGTGGCGGCCGATCCGGAAACCCCGGGCTCCGGCAAGGGCTTCGGCAATCCGGAGAAACTGGTGTGGAAGGAGGAGGACGTGGAGATAGGCGGAGAGGGCACGGACCGCATCTGGGACGCTCTCTACGAATCCATCCGGAACGGAAAGGCGTTCCCCGTGACCCTGGAGCAGGCCGCCCGCGTCATCGACGTGGTGGAGGAGGTCAAGCGGGGCACGATATTTGAGAATAAATAAGGCAGCCTGCGGGTTCCGAACCCCGGAACAACTCCAAATCGGGCTGATGCACTTTCTGTTTCGTCTTTTCATCATCGCACCCGTGTAATGAAAGCGCGTTTCGATTTCGGGATCATTCGGCTTCCGAATCGGGCCCGCGCCATCGACTGCGCCATGTTTCGCCGCGAAGCGCGGGATGCGGGATCGGGTACGGCTGAAAAGACATGCTTTCGGTTTATGCTACAGGGCCAAGGGGGACCCGCGCGCAGCGGGACTCAATGGATTGAAAACACGAAGTGTTTTCTTCCTTTTCAGAAAAGGAGACGGAATTATGGCAAACGACATCATCAAGGGCATGGGCTTCCATCATGTTGCCCTCAAAACCGCCGATCTGGACGCCTCCATCGCGTTCTATGAAAAGCTCGGCATGAAGTTCTACACCTCCTGGGGCGAGGGAGACGGCCGCATCGCCATGATGGACTTCGGCGACGGCGGGATCCTGGAGCTGTTCGCCGGCGGGAACTGCGCGGAGCAGGCCAATCCCCGGTACATCCACTTCGCCCTGAAGGTGGACGACGTGGACGGGGCTTACGCCAAGGCCATCGAAGCAGGCGCGAAGCCGAAATCCGCCCCGAAGGTGGTTCCCCTCGATTCGAAGCCGGTGAAGCTCACCCTGAACTGCGGCTTCGTTTACGGACCCGACGGGGAAGAGGTGGAGTTTTTCCGCATCCTGAAGGCTGAATAAAAAAGGAGATTTCACAATGCTGGCAACGCTTGTATTCGTGGACGTGGTTCCGGGCATGGAGGACGCCTTCGCCGAAATCACCGCCTACAACCATGAGAATTCCCGGAAGGAGCCCGGCAACGTGCGCTTCGACGTGCTCCGTGACAACAGGAATCCCTCCCAGTTCGTGCTGTACGAGGTCTACCGGGACGAGGCTGCCGCCGCTGCCCACAAGGAGACGGAGCACTACAAAAAGTGGAAGGAGACCGTGGCGCCCATGATGAACACCCCGCGCCGCTCCATTCCCACCACTCCCCTCTGCTTTGACTGATCGGATCCCCCCGCGGACAGGCTCCCCCCTTCCGCGGGATTTTTTCCTGTGCGGCGGTCTGAACCTGGCCCGGTCCCTGCTGGGGAAGGTGCTGGTGCGGCGGGAGGGGGACCGGATCTCCTCCTGCGTCATCACGGAGACGGAGGCGTACATGGGGGTGACGGACCGGGCGTCCCATGCCTGGGGAGGGAGGCGGACGGCCAGGACCGAGACCATGTACCGGGCGGGCGGCGTCTCCTACGTGTACCTGATCTATGGCCTCTACGCCTGCATGAATGTCACCTCCGCCCAGGAGGGGAATCCGGAGGCCGTGCTGATCCGGGCCGGGGTGCCGCTTTCGGGGCGGGATGTCATGCTGGAGCGGCTGAAGCGGACCTCCCGGGCGAAGAAGACCGTGTTCCCGGAGTCCCCGGAGGGATGGAGCGGGGAGGAATGGGCCGGACGGCTGAGAGGGCCCGGACGTCTCTGCGCCGCCATGGGCATCACCCGGGCGGACAACGGACGGGAGCTGTTCTCCGATCCGGATTTTTATCTGGCGGAGGGGTGCGAGGTCCCGAAAACCGTTCTGACCGGCCCCCGGATCGGCATCGACTACGCCGGGGAGGACCGGGACCGTCCGTGGCGGTTTGTCTGGGACCGTGAGGCGGATCTGTCCCGGGAGTGATCCCGCGGGAGATCCGTTTTTCCCCGATGCTTCGGTTTTTCGACATGTTTCTTGTGGTTTTCTCCAAAAGTCTCCCATTGATAAAAAATAAAATTCACAAATCCTGCAAAATGTACTTGCAAAACCGGGTTGCGTATTGTATAATATCCTTGGGAAAGGATGGTATTGCCATGACAGAGAAAACCGTCCCCGTGGGGACAGCGGAGGACAATCTCCCCGCGTATCTCTTCCACCAGGGAACCAATTATACAGCGTATCAGTATCTCGGGTGCCACCGCCTCGAGGGTGAGGACCCGTGCCGGACAGCCTTCCGCACCTGGGCTCCCAACGCGAAGGCCGTCTCCCTCGTCTCCGACTTCACCGGATGGGAGAAGGGCGCTCCCCTCAGCCGCATCACGGATGGAGGCGTCTGGGAGATCGTCGTGGAAAGCGAAGAGCCGCTGGACGGCAAGTTCTATAAATTCGCCCTGACCGGAGCCGACGGAGTCACGCGCCTCAAGGCCGACCCCTACGCCTTCCAGTCCGAAACCCTGAAAAAGACCGCCTCCATCGTGCGGGACATTTCCGGCCACACGTGGAAGGACGCGAAATGGCTGGCGAAGCGGTCCGCCACGGTCTGTCCCAAGCAGAGAGGGTTCAAGCCGAAGGTCAGCCACTTCTACTCCGCGCCCCTCAACATCTACGAGGTGCATCTGGGCTCCTGGCGCACGGAGGACGGGCTCACCACCGCCGAGGGAGAGCACTATCTGAACTACCGGGACATCGCCGACCGGCTCGCTCCCTATGTAAGCGAAATGGGCTACACCCATGTGGAGCTGCTGCCCGTGATGGAGCATCCCTTCGACGGCTCCTGGGGCTATCAGGTCTGCGGCTACTACGCCCCCACCTCCCGCTACGGCAGCCCCGAGGACTTCCGCTATTTCGTGGAGACCCTCCATGAATACGGCATCGGCGTGATCCTGGACTGGGTGCCGGCGCATTTCCCGAAGGACGCCCATGGCCTGTACGAATTCGACGGTCAGCCCCTGTACGAGTATCAGGGCCGCGACCGGATGGAGAACCGGGGCTGGGGCACCCGCTATTTCGACGTGGGACGCCCCGAGGTCCAGTCGTTCCTTGTGTCCAACGCCTTGTTCTGGCTCCGGGAGTACCACGCGGACGGACTGCGCATCGACGCCGTGGCCGCCATGCTGTATCTGGACTATGACCGGGAGCCGGGCGAGTGGATCCCAAATTCCGAGGGGAACAATCACAACCTGGAGGCCATCGCCTTCTTCCAGAAGCTGAACACCGCCGTCTTCGCGGAGTTTCCGGACGCCCTCATGATCGCGGAGGAGTCCACCGCCTGGCCCATGATCACCAAGCCCGTCTCCGAGGGAGGGCTGGGCTTCAACTTCAAGTGGAACATGGGAGGGGCCAACGACGTGTACGACTACATCGCCACGGATCCCGTCGCGCGGAAGTACGTCCACAACAAGCTGACCTTCCCCATGATGTACGCCTTCAGCGAGAACTACATCCTGCCGATCTCCCACGACGAGGTGGTCCACGGGAAGAAGTCCCTGGTGGACAAGTGCTTCGGGGAGTACGACGACAAGTTCGCAAACATGCGGACCCTGATCCTCTACATGATGACCCTGCCCGGGAAGAAGCTCATGTTCATGGGCACGGAGTTCGCCCAGTTCCGGGAATGGGACTACCAGAACCAGCTGGAATGGTTCATGACCGACTACCCGCGCCACGTGGAGATGCAGCGGTTCGTGAAGGCCGTCAACCGGTTCTATCTGGAGTGCCGTCCCCTGTGGGAGATCGACGACGGCTGGGACGGCTTCGAGTGGATCAGCGCGGACGAACGGGATCTCAACATCATCTCCTACCGCCGCCGGGACAAGAAGGGGCGCGAGGTGGTGGTGGCCCTGAACTTTGCGCCGGTGGAGCGGGACGGATACGCCCTGGCCGTGCCGAAGATGGGCCGGTACGAGGAGGTCTTCTCCACCGACCGGTACGAGTTCGGCGGCCGCAACGTGCTGAACGAGGCCCCGGTCCGTTCGAGAACCGAAACCGGCGAGGACGGTGGGCAGGCAGCTGGTGAAACAAGGTTCCTCGCAGGCGTATGTATTTATGCTGATTCCCGGAAAATGCTCTTCAAGCTTCCTGATGCCGTATTCCA
>CACYWX010000084.1 GCA_902778205.1 uncultured Ruminococcus sp.
CAGCCATAAAATATCCCTCGCTTTTTTGGATATTGAGATGGGTACGCCAAGCGGGCTGGAGCTATGTCGCGAACTGCTGGCAATCCACGCCGAGACTAATGTCGTATTTCTCACTGCATATGAAGGGTATGCTCTTGAAGCATGGGACAGCGGTGCCTGCGGTTTTTTAAGAAAGCCGCTTTTCGTTGAGGACGTTAAGAAACTGCTCACACAATTGAGGCATCCTATATATGGACTAGAGTAATCAGCTAGTGCAAAAGGAGTGAAATGAAAAAGGCAGAATCTATGGAATATTTAGATAAGAAAGGCAAACAAGCATCTATTATCACATCATTTTTCTATCTCGGAATGATCGCGGTCTGCGGCATAGGAGTATGGCTTCGGGGCATCGATAATCTGCCGAGCATGTTCATACTGAACATAGGCATGGAGATGTTTGCCATGATGATCTCACGTGCTCTGCCGGACGAGGCGCTGAAAACGAGGAACACCGTCGAAATGGGCGCGATTCCGGACGCTCCCCTGTACGCGAGGGACGACATCTACCGGCTCTATAAGGCCGGCATCATGACGGGGAAGGACGCCCGGGGAACCTTCGATCCCAAATCCTGCCTGACCCGGGCGGAGACCGCGGCGGTCCTGTCCCGGGTGACGGATCCCTCCCTGAGACAGTCCGACACCCTCAGAGCGCCGAAGGCGTCCCCCCTGACCGAGGAAAAAGTCCGGGAGATGATCGGCGCGAAGAACGCGGGGACCGTCACCCGGATCGTTCTGGCGGATTTTGATCTGGACGGAGTCGAGGAAGCGTTCGCCGTCACCGACGGATCCGGCTCGGACTGGTCGGCGCTGTGGTTTGTCTCGGGCAGATACGCCGACATCCTCTGCGCCTCCCCCGAAAGGATCCGGTTCGACGAGGAGCAGCCCTATGACGACTTCGGAACCATGAAGGTGATCCGTGCCGCGGGAGGCCCTGAGCTGCGGAAACACTCGGAAGGCGTGGGACTTGTTCTCTACAGGGTTGTGGAAGGAGTGGCAAAGAGGCTGGATCTGCCCAACTACCGGGTGGAGGAGGACGAATTGTTCCCCGGCATCAAGCCATACGTGATGTGTCCCCTCGGAAGCATGTACTTCAGAGATCTGACGTTCGTCCCGGAGAAGAACGCCTATATCCTGTCCACCCTGCAGGTGATCTATATAGAAGAAGCGCTCGATGGGAACCATGATCCCTTCATCAGAGCCGACTGCCTGCTGGAATGGAATGAAGAGAAGGATCAGTTCGAGTGGACCATGCGGCGGCTGGACATCAGTCAGGCCGGTTATTACGATTACGATGCGGTGAAGGCGGTGCTGGACGCGGGAGAGGACGGATGGATCCCGGCTCCGGCAAAGAGGATACAGGACGGAATTGCGGACTGGTGAGCGGTCCGGACTCCGGAGAAGGGAGAGAATGCAAAATGAAAACAAGAAGACTCGGAAAGACGGAGCTTGAGGTCAGCGAGATCGGCTTCGGCGGCGAATGGCTGGAGCGCCACCCCGAGGAGGACGGGATCGCCCTGATCCGGCACGCGGGGGAGTGCGGCGTCAACATCATCGACTGCTGGATGGCGGACCCCAAGTCCCGGGACATCATCGGGCGGGCCATCGCGCCCCGGCGGGACAAGTGGTACGTGCAGGGGCACATCGGCTCCACCTGGCAGGACGGTCAGTACGTGCGGACCCGGGACATGCGATTCGTGGTCCCGGCCTTCGAGGATCTGCTCCGGCGGATCGGCGGCGGGTACATCGACCTCGGCATGATCCATTACGTGGACTCCCTCGAGGACTGGAACACCTGCATGAACACGGAATACATCGACTACGTGCGGGACCTGCATGAAAAAGGCGTGATCCGGCACATTGGGCTCAGCACCCACAATCCCCGCATCGCCAAAATGGCCGCGGAATCGGGCTTTGTCGAGATGATCCTCTTCAGCATCAATCCGGCCTTCGACATGAAGCCCGCCAGCGAGGACCTCAACACCCTGTTCGCGCCCTACGAGCAGTCGCTGTCCGGCATCGATCCCGAGCGGGCCGAGCTGTACCGTTTGTGCGAGGAGCGGGACGTGGGCATCACCGTCATGAAGGGCTTCTTCGGCGGCGCGCTGTTCGATCCGAAGCGGTCCCCCTTCGGCGTGGCGTTCACCCCGGCCCAGTGCATCCACTACGCCCTGACCAGACCGGCGGTGGCGTCGATCCTCTGCGGCTACGACACCGCGGAGCAGGTGGACGAGGCCGTGGCGTATGAGACGGCGACCGAGGACGAGCGGGACTACGCCTCCGTGATCGCGGGCGCTCCTCTTCACGCCAGCGCGGGACAGTGTACCTACTGCGGCCACTGCTCTCCCTGTCCCATGGAGATCGACATCGCCATGGTCAACAAGTTCTACGATCTGGCGTCGGCCCAGCCGGAGGTCCCCGAAAGCGTCCGGTCCCACTACGCCCTGCTTTCCCACACCGCGTCGGAGTGCGTCGGATGCCGGGGATGCGAGGATCGATGTCCCTTCGGCGTTCCTGTGGCGGAGCGTATGGAGAAGACGGCGGAGCTGTTCGGCATGTGAGGCCGCCGGATCGGAGGAAAGCTGAGGCAGTCAGGTGCAAGGCGTTGTGAAGGAGGCAAGGACGATGGAAAACAGGATTCTGGATATTCACTGTCCGCAGTGCGGCGCGCCGACCCAGTACAGCATCGCCGCCCGTCAGTACGTCTGCGAATACTGCGGAGGAGCGTTTGACACGGGGATCGCCGCGCAGGAAAAGCAGGGATTCCGGAAGCTGCAGGGCGAGCGGATGCGGGACTCCGTGAAAAAGTACCGTCTGTTCCGCGCCTCCTGCTCGGGCTGCGGGGCGACGGTGGTGTTCGAGGAGAACGAGGCCCTGTCCCACTGCACGTTCTGCGGCAGGAATCTGGTGCGCTCGGACTATCCCGAGGCGAAGAACATGCCGGAGAGCGTGATTCCGTTCACCATCCCGGAGGAGGCGGCGCGGGAGAGGCTGGCGGCCTGGTGCGCGGAGAATCGGAGACGGCCGGAGGCGAAGCATCTTCTGCCCCTGCTCCCGGAGCTGAAGGGGACCTATCTGCCCTACGAGCTGGTGCGCGGTCCGGTTCACATGAAGGTGTCCCGGATGGACGGCGGATCGGTCTATCCCTGCGAGGGCTTTCTGAACGACGAGTTCGTCAGCCGTTCGAGCCAGGTGGACAATCTCCTTCTGGACGGGATGGAACCCTTCGACACCTCCGCCATGCGGGAATTCGATTTCGGCTATGTGGCGGGGCATCGGGTCAAGACCTACGATCTGACGGACAAGGCGCTGGAGGCCCGGGTCGCCGAGGAGGTGGGGGCGTCCTGTACGCCCGTGGTCCGGAAGACGCTGGAGACGAAGGCCGTGGAGGTGCGGTGCGACGTGTCCTCCGCCGTGAGACTCCCGGTCCTGCTGCCCGTATACTACATCCGGAGCGGGGAGACTATGGCCGCGGTCAACGGACAGACCGGCAAGGTCAGCGTCCGGTCGGAAAAGGTGTCCCACTATTATTTCATCCCCTGGTGGTTCAAGGCGATCCTGGCCGTACTGGTGTTCACCGGAGGGCTGTTCCTGGGGCTTCATCTGGGCGGGATGGCCCCGGGCGAGAATCTCGTCATCACCGGCATGACCGCCCTGATCTTCCTCATCGTCACTCTCTGCCTGTTCAGCGACACCACGAGAAACAGCTTCTCCGTGGAGTCCGGCAGAAGGATCTTCACGTCGGGAGGAGCAGAGAGGCCCGCCGCGGTGGATCCCGTGTTCTTCCGGAATATTGAGAATGTGAGAACGCCGGTCACTCTGCGGTTCACCACGCCGTTCCGGGTTCTGCGGATGGCGCTCCTCTTCATCGTCGCCATGTTCCTGCCCGTCATCATCGCGCTGTTCCTCAACGGCTTCGATTTCGCGCGGCTGGAGCTGGGAGGATCTGCCGTGTGGTTCTGCATCGCCGTTCCCACGGTTCCCATCATTCTGCTGAAATTCGGCATCGTCCAGCTGTACGAGCGCCCCTGGGTCTATATCCGGAAGCCGAACGGGAAACTGAAGCGGTACCGGGAGAAGCATCATGTCGAGATCGACAAGGGGACCGTCAAGGAGATCCTCCGGATCGTATTCATCCCGCCGACCAGCCTGGCCGTGTGGTTCGGCATCATCAGCTTCTTCGTCATGTGTTACCTGACGGCCTTCGGCTTCGACTGATCGGAGGTCAGGGGCCGGAATTCCTCCCGCTGCCGTCTGTCCGGCGTCCGGAGATGAACCGATCCCACAGCCACAAATGAAAAAACAGAAAGAGCCCCGTCTTCCATGCGACGATGTACGCGCGGAGGTCGGGGCTTATTCTATATTCCGGTCACGCGCCTTCCGCGTCGGACAGATTGTCCCTGAATTCGTTGACCAGGTCCTCCGGGGCGCAGTCGTCGTTGTACAGGATGTCCGTACCGCCGCCTAAGAGAATGTTGTCGTGGATCCGGTTGTTCCGGCTGCGCTGGACTGCGATCTGAACGGAATTGCAGAGGAGGGCGTTGTGGTCGAACTCACATTCCTCGGTGAAGCCGAGACGGCGGGCGTATCCTCCGAAGCAGAGCCCGGCGAAGCCATGGCAGTCCGCTATGGTATTGTGATGGACCCGGACGCCGCGGACCCGGAACAGGGGATCGTCGGCAGGGGAGTGCTCCGTGGCCACCTCGATGCCGATGTCGCAGGAGCGGACGGTGTTGCCGAAAATCTCGATGTTCTGCCCGCCGTCCACGTAGATGCCGCCTGCGCAGTGGTCGAAGGAGCCGTCCCGGTAGTAGGCCATGTTGCCCTCCGTGCAGATGTTCCAGACCACGTTGTCCCGGCAGATCCCGTTCCGGACCATGTCGGATTCATAGGGGCTGTGGCCCTCCTCAGAATCCGGGGTGCGGGCGGTGCCTTCGAAGCCGATCATGTCGATGCCGATGTTGTTGTTGTCGTGAATCACGTTTCCGGCGATGAGGAAGCCGTCCACGTTTCCGTTGAGCACCACGGACTCGCTGGAGCCGCACTGGCAGTCGTACACGTGACAGCCCTCGACGGTGAGATCCCGGACGGGGGACAGCGGGTTCCGGGCGTAGACGCAGATGCCGTGGGTCCCCCGGATCCCGTGGACGGTGCAGCTTCGGATCGTGATGCCGGTCAGGGGCCGCGTACCGGAGGCCGGGGTGCTTTCATACCGGATCCCGTGGGTACCGCCCTCCGTCTCCACACCCTCCAGGACGAAGCGGCTCAGGTCGGTCAGCCGGATCCCGACGCCCTTTCCCGGACGGACAACCGGTTTTTCTCCGTCGGCGGCGCGGACCACGGTGGAGGATTCCTCCGTGCCGGACCATTCCGGGCCGAAGACGAGGGGACCGTACACCCCCTCGTGAAGCAGGATCGTGGAGCCCGGGACGGGGGCGGGCAGGGGAGAATCCGGGGTGAGATGGATGACGTTCATGGCGTTCTCCTGTTTGAGACTTTGCCTGTATTCTACAGCCGGACGTGGGATTTGTCAAGTCTCGCGGATTCGGTGCAATTCTGCTTTTTGCTTGACGATGCGGCGCGGTTTGTGGTATAATCATTCAGATCGGATTCCCCTTTTCGGGACGACGCGGGAGGTCGATCGACTGCGGGATACAGGAGGCTTTCATGTCGGATATTGCCGGGATCATCAGCCGGGTATGGCCGGAGTGGACAATCGAAAAGCAGATCGGCCGGGGTGCGTTCGGACAGGTGTTTCAGGCTGTGCGGGGCGAGCTGGGTTTTGAGACCCGGTGCGCCGTCAAGGCCGTGGAGGTGCCGCCGGACGATTCGGAGACGGATGCTCTGCGGCTCGAGGGCATGACGGAGGAGGAGATCCGGCAGTACTTCCGTCGGCAGGCGGAGAGCTTCGTCGGCGAGATCCGGATGCTGGACTCCCTCAAGGGCGCGCCGCACATCGTCGGGATCGAGGATTTCCGCGTCGTGGAGCAGGAGGACGGGCTCAGCTGGGTCATTCTGATCCGGATGGAGCTTCTGACGCCCTTCCCAGTCTACGTGCGGTCGGCTCCCATGACGGAGGCGGAGACGGTCCGGCTGGGGATCGAGCTGTGCGAAGCCATGGAGGTCTGCCACGGCCTCCACGTCATTCACCGGGACATCAAGCCGCAGAACATCTTCGTGGACCGCTTCGGCTCCTACCGGCTGGGGGACTTTGGCATTGCCCGCAAGATGGAGAGCATGACCGCCAGTATGTCTCAGAAGGGGACCTACGGGTATCTGGCTCCCGAAATCAACAACGGGTTCCGTTACGACGAGCGGGTGGACATCTACTCCCTCGGCCTGGTGATGTATCAGCTGGTGAACGAGAACCGGATGCCGTTCCTCTCCACACCGGAGGACGCGCGGAACCCGGAGAAGAGGACGTCGGCCATGACGAGGAGACTGCGGGGCGAACCTCTGCCTCCTCCCTGCGCCGCGTCACCCGCTCTGTCGGACGTGATCCTGAAGGCCTGCCGGTATGATCCGGACGACCGGTTCCGGACCACGGCAGAGATGAAAAACGCCATTCTGTCTCTTTGCGCCGCCGAGTCCGACGATGCGCCCGCGGCCGTGCCGCAGCTCAACCAGACCCGCGCCGGATGCCCATGCGGGACCGGAGAACGACGAAACGGCGTCAAAACCGGCAGGGACCGGAGGGGAATCCGCCGCTCTGCCCGTCATCACCCCCGAGGACGCGGAACATACGGTCAGAGCCTCGACCCCGCGCGGAATCTGCGGGGAAGAAGCCGGGGCCGGGGAAGAAGCAGATCCTCGCCGCTGTGCTGGCCCTGGTCCTGCTGGCTGCCTCCGTATGGGGGATCTCCGCTGCACTCAGCCGGAAGGACGACGGGCCGGAGGCTTCCGCACAGACGGATGAGAGCGGGGACAGGACGCCGGAGGACCCTCCCGTTGACGCGGAGACTCCCGGGGAAGGGCAGACGAACGCCGTTCTTGTAGAGACGGAGGGCTCCGGGACGGCGGAGGCGGACAGATCCGAAGCGGCCGCGGGAGATACCGTCACCCTCAGAGCCGCCCCCGCGGAGGGGTATTATCTCAGGGAATGGAAGATCCTCTCCGGCGGTGCGGAGGTGAAGGACAACACGGTGACGGTGGGAACGGAGGACGTGCGGATCCTGGCGGTGTTCGAGCCGAAGCAGTCCTGGCGGGCTCTTGCCAGACCCGCCGCCGCGGCAGTCGACGCGCAGTTCTTCACGACTGTGGAGGAGAAATGGTACAAGGCGTATTCCGCCAAGATGGACGAATGGATCAGGAGCTTCCCGGACGCAAGATTCGGCTTCATTCACCTCGACAGCGACGATATACCGGAGTTTGTCTGCTTCGGCAGGAGAAAAGTGGAGTATACAGACTGGCTGCCGGATTCATATACGCCGGACAGCGTCATCGACTGGTATGAGGTGTATACGATCCGCGGCGGACAGGCGCAGTGGGTGCAGAATTCCGGCGAAGGTCCCATAGAGTATGTGGCGCGTTCGGGAAAACACCGCTATGTACATCTGTACGCGGCAACGGGTCCCAATTATTATTACTACGACTGTATGGGAGAATCCGCGGAGTACGTGGGAAAGAGCGGATGCGTTTCGAGGGATCTGGATATAACGGGGAACAGCGCGAAGGTCCGTATCCAGGGGTTCAGCGATCTCTACGGCAGCAGGAATACGATTTCCGCGGATGCGTATCTGGAGCTCATGAAAACCATTTACCCTGTGATGGCGGACGCGCGGGAGGACACGGAGATCGCCGGCGCGTCGTACGGCATCCGGGCGGATCTGCTGGCTCCGAAGGCTGAGCTGAACATTCTGAAATAAGTGGCTCCGAGAAAAAAAGGAAGGTCTTTCAACTGTCAGACCTTCCTTTGCTTTATTGTCACACGCCCATCTCGCGCAGCTTCTTCACGATCTCCTCCGCCGCTCTCCGGTGGGAATCCCGGTCCGGATGGGAGCGGGAACCGAGGCCGGAGGAGGGCGTCAGGGAGAGATACGCCGCGTCGTGTCCGCCGTCGCTGAGATAGGTCTCCACGGCCCTTTTCAGAATCGGCTCCATGGGCTTTCCGCAGAGCCCGTAGGCCCAGAGGAGCCTGGCCCGGGGATTGCGGCTCCGCGCCTCCGCCATGAGCTTCGCGGCCCGGCGGCAGAGCAGATCCTCCGCTCCGGTCCGCTCCTCGCTCGTTTTTCTCAGGATCGCCGAGCCGTCGTTTGTGCCGAGGTTGATGACGACGGCGTCCGCCTGACGTTCGGGGAAATCCGCCGGGACCTCTCCCCCCGGAATGGGCGCGCAGAGCTGACCGTAGATCCGGCCGATGCGGTTTTCGGTCCGGTCGTCCCAGCTTCTGGACGCGCCCCAGCCGCCCAGGGCGATGACCCGCATGTCGGCGTTCATCCGCTCCGACACCAGGGACGGAAAGGCGGAGAGCACCGAAATCCACGCCATGCGCCATTCGTTCGCGGAAACGGGACCGAGCGTGCCCTCACCCACGGTCAGGCTGTCGCCCAGAAATTCGATGAGCAGGGGGCGTTCTGTAGGTACGGCGGGCTCTCCGTCCGTGGATACCGATTCGATCACCACCGGTCCGGCGTCGCTTCCCTGTGCGGGCTGGGAGTCGCGGACCACGGCGATCTCATGGGGAACGCTCCCGTCCATTCCGGAAAGCAGGGTATAGCGGCGCGTTCCGGCGGTCAGAGGGAAACGGCAGACGGGCGCGCCGTCCAAGGTTATGCCGATCCAGGGGCTGTGGACGGTCCCCTGCCAGGTGATGTCGGCCTCCAGAACGGTACAGGCAAGGGAGGTGCGGATCCCGGAGCCCGACCACCAGAGGCAGGCTTTTTCTTCGGCGGGATCGTGTCGGCCAAGAAGGGCAAAACGGGGATCGGGCAGGGTGATGAAGGGCATAACGGGTTCTCCTTTCAGATTTCTTCGGGACGGATTGCGGCAATACGGTTCACAGCTCAAGCGGCTTCTGCCGTCTCAGTACCCGGACAGGGGAGGGAGCCTCCGATGCGGCGTCCGGATCCGTCAGATCGGCGGCGCGGTTGATCTCCCTTCCGTTCCAGCAGACGATCACGTCCTCCGGCAGGATCCCGAGACGACCGGCGGGGGAGTCCTCCTCCATGGACAGGACCAGCGCGCCCCGGTGCTCCGCCGTCCCGTACACCGACATCTCCCCGTCGGTTTCGATGTCCTTCACCGTGAGCCCCAGAGCCGGGATGCTCACTACGGATGCGGAACCGGCTTCGGCGCGGAGCGTTTCGATTTCCGGGAGGTCAGGCGTCGGCGCGATAGACCGCAGCGGCGCGTACCGGACGCCGAAGAGGACGGGGAAGTCCTCGAACCCCGGCAGACCGACGGGACGGAAATCCCCTTTCTCCGGCGCGGCAAACCGGACGCTCCGCTTCACGGAATGCTGGTCCTGTCCGGAGACCCGGGACAACTCCTCCGCGGCCAGCTCCACCCCGTCCGGGACCGACGGATCGGCGAGGATATTGCCGTCGACGCGCTCGCCCCACTTCTCCGGCATGGCATAGGGAGAGTAGGAGGCGAAGACCAGATTTTTCTCGATCCGGTCGCCGCTGTGAGGATACCAGACGTGGACGTGCAGGCCGTTGTTCAGGCAGACGTTGCGGCGCACTGTCCGGAAGAAGCCCTCCCTCAGCTTGATCCCGCCCCGGAGGCAGAGGTTCTCCTCGATGACGTACCGGGAGGAGCCGTCGTCCAGATCGATGTCCCAGCCCCGGTCGCAGCGGAAGCGGCTGCGGCGGATCGTGTTGGGGGCGGTCATGTCCAGGGAGGCGTACCGTCCCGCGTCCCGGT
Source organism: uncultured Ruminococcus sp. (assembly GCA_902778205.1). Classification (GTDB taxonomy): domain Bacteria; phylum Bacillota; class Clostridia; order Oscillospirales; family CAG-272; genus UMGS1696. Next base: position 9,901 of record CACYWX010000084.1, read on the forward strand.
CGTCCAGTCCGTCCAGATGCCACCACCGGTCCCGGCCCCAGGAGTTGAAGCTGCCGTGGTCCCCGGTCTCCCGGACCGTGTCGAACACATCGCAGCCCTCGATCACATGGCCGCCGAAGGTGCCCTCGGAGATGTTGATCCCCGCCCGGGACGCCCGGCAGACGGTGCAGTTTCGGACGGTGACGCGGGCCGCCATGGAGATCTCCACCCCGGTGGCCTGCTTTTCGGTGAGTCCCACCCCGTCGATGAGGCAGTCCTCGGCGAGGCAGTCCTTCGGGTAGTTCTCCGAGGCTGGTCCCGGCGTGAGATCGATGTGGTCCAGAGACTGGATCTCGTTGTATTCGA
>CACYWX010000085.1 GCA_902778205.1 uncultured Ruminococcus sp.
CATCAACAAGATCACCATTACGAAATAAGGTTTACCCGGATCAAAAAGAGACCGGAGAGGCAGGATCGCTTCTCCGGTCTTTTCGCTTTGCGGGTTTTGGGATCATACCGTCCGCGCATCCGCGGTAGCCATCCTCTTCCGCTCCCCGAGGATCCGGAGAACGCACTTGCGGACGGTATCCAGCGGGACCACGAGGAGGGCCAGCAGAGCGCATCGGCCGAGCTCCGCCGGGGGCAGAGGAACGCACCGGAACACCTCCCCGCCGAACCAGACGATCAGGAGCTGCATGACCGCCACCGCCGGCATGATCAGGCAGAACGCCCGGTTCTCCGTCAGATGGGCGAAGAGATTGATCCGGGGCGTCCGGGTGGTGAAGGCGATGACAATGCCCATGAACACGAACAGGGCGAAGAACTGGGTCAGACGGTGCAGCCGGTTCCCTGGAAACAGGAGCCTGAGCCCGGGGGACAGGAGAAAGACCATGGACAGCGTGAGGGCGAAGCCTCCCGTCAATACGGTCTGCGCCGCCATGGATCGGGTCAGGATCGGCTCATTCCGCTTCACCGGAGGGAGGCGCATGACGTCCTCCAGAGCCGGTTCTCCCGCGAAGGCCAGGGATCCCAGGGTGTCCATGATCATGTTGACCCAGAGCATCTGGATCACCGTGACCGGATTCTCGATGCCCAGCATGGTGCCGAGGACCGACACGCCCACCGCCGCCAGATTCATGGTGAGCTGGTAGGTGATGAATTTGCGGATGCTGGAGAAGATGGTCCGTCCGTAGAGCACGGCGCGGGTGACGGATACGAAATTGTCGTCGGTGATGACGATGTCCCCGGCCTCCCGCGCCACGTCCGCGCCGCTGCCCATGGCGAATCCCACGTCGGCGGCCTTCAGGGCGGGCGCGTCGTTGATGCCGTCCCCGGTCATGCCGACGATGTGCCCCTTTTGCTGAGCCAAACGGACCAGGCGGCTTTTGTCGGTGGGCGTCACCCGGGATATGACGGCGATCCGGGGGAGGAGCTCAGAGACCTTCTCGTCCGGCAGGGCGCGGAGAACGGCTCCCTCCAGCACCACCGGATCATCTCCCGCCGGGATCCGGTCCGGATCGGAAAGCCTCACCCCGCCCCGGGGCAGGATCCCGCAGGAACGGGCCACCGCCTCCGCCGTATCCGCGTTGTCGCCGGTGATCATGACGGTCTGGATCCGGGCGGTACGGCATTCCTCCCCGGCTACCGTCACAGGATCAGCCGGGCGGAGGAGGAGGCGTACTCCCGGATCAGACGCTCCAGAGCGGACCGGAGGACGGCATCCATGGGATGGGAGGTCCCGTTTTCGTCCTTCCATCGGATGCAGAAGGGAAGGAGCAGCTCCGGTGCGCCCCGGATCAGAACGGTGTCCGCTCCCTCACCGGCGGCGAATTTCCGTGCGGAATCGAAGGGGATCCGTCCCATTTTCGGCGTGAGGATCGCGGCTTTTGATTCCCGGAAGCCGGCGAAGGAGGACAGGGCTTTTTCCGTCTGATTGCCGGTGGACGAGCAGACGGACGCGCTTTCCCGGAGATGGAGTGCGGTCACGCCGGGCATTGATCCCATCGAGGGGGAGGACAGGAAGACGGGTCCCTCCGGGGTGCGGATCAGGGCGGGGGAAGCTTTGTCCGACTTCCTCCCGGTCCTTTTGCCGGAACGGCGGGAGAGAACGGAGCGGGATTCGGATACCGGAACGGCCAGAGCGGACAGAGGAGCTTCGCTTTTGACAGTGAGCACGCTTTCCACGGTGAGACTGCCGGTGGTCAGAGTCCCCGTCTTGTCGGTGAACAGCATGTCGACGCTTCCGGCGGTCTCGATGCCAACCAGACGGCGGACCAGGACCCCATGCTTCATCATCTTTTTCATATTGGCGGCCAGCACCACGGTGATCATCATGGGAAGTCCCTCCGGCACGGCCACCACCAGAATGGAGATTCCCAGGGTCAGAGCGTGGGTCAGCTCCCGGAGCACGAAGCCCGTGTCGGACAGGCGCATCAGGGCGACGGCGGCGTTCTGTCCCGCGTCGAACCAGAAGGCGTCCGCCAGATGAGCCACCGCCACGAACAGCGCGGAGACGTACCCGATCCGGGAGATGGACCGGGCCAGGGCTGACAGCCGGTTTTTCAGAGGGCTTACCCCGTCCTCCGCCTCCAGCTCTCCGGCGATTTTGCCGTACATGGTGCCCTCCCCCACGGCGGTGACCAGCATGACGCCGCCCCCCTCCGTCACGTGGCTCCCCCGGAGGAGGGAGGAGGTGCCGCCGGGCGCGGGATCGGACGGGATAGCTCCCTCGGAGGCGGTCTTTCCGACGGGTCGGCTCTCACCTGTCAGGGGGGATTCGTCGCACCGCAGACTGCCGGACAAAAGGACGCCGTCCGCGGGAACCGTATCCCCGGGCTTCAAAATCACCAGATCCCGGCGGACCACGTCGGCGGCGGAAACGGTCTTCACCGATCCCTCCCGCAGGATCCGGCACCGGATGTCCCCGAGGGCGGCGTAGAGCTTTTCAAAGGACGCGCCGGAGGACTGCTCCGACAGGGTGGACACCAGGGAGGACACCAGCACCGTGACCGCGATGCCGACGGACTCCGCCCATCCCGTGCCCGAGAAGCTGAACACGGTGTTGACCGCCAGGGCGAACAGCAGGATCCGGATGATGGGATCGTTCAGGGATGACAGAAACCGCCTGAGAAATCCGGGCCTTTTTCCGGGCTGTACCGCGTTTGAGCCGTACAGCGTCCGGGACCGCTCCGCCTCCGCCTCCGTGAGTCCCGCGGACAGGGAAGGGATCGGAACATCCCCGCCGCCCCGGTCATCGATGTCCGTCGGGCGGAGCCTGCGGGACGGGTTTCTTCCGGGTCCGGGATTCCGGCCTCTTCCGCCGCGTTCGATCAAGGATTCGTTCATTCGATTCACCTGCCCCGTTCAGTCTGTGGGAGCATATGCCGCAGGAGCGGAGGATATGAAAAGGACGGCCGAACACAATGCTCAGCCGTCCTGTGAGAATCAGCGGATCCGGGATCCTGCGGGACGTTTATTCCTTTTCGGCGGAAACCATGACCGCGCCGTAAGCGGGGTAGAGGATCCGGACGGAATCTCCCTCGCGGACCACGGTGACGGGCACGTTCCCTACGGTGCGGTAACGCCAGCCGGGGAAGGCGCGGAAGGAGAGGGTGCGGGTCGCGCCGGAGGTGGTAAAGGCGGGATCGGTCACGTCGGCTGCGAAGATAGCCCGGGAATCTCCCTCCCGGCTCTCCATCTCACCCAGGACCACGTTTTCGCCCTCGCCCGTCTTCACGGCTCCGAAGGCCAGGGTGGAGAAGGAGGCGGCGTGGTCCGTTCCGGAGGCGACAATGGCGTCGTCGTCGGCGGAGCCCACGAACACGGTGCGGATATTGTGGTACTTCATGTACAGGGGCTCCAGGCGGCGGACCTCGGCGTTGACCTTTTTCAGCTTCTCATACTGCTCGGTTTTGACGCCCTGCTTGTCCAGGACCTCGTTATGCCACCATCCGGCGGTCCAGCAGGCCCAGTTCAGAGAGACCGCACCGTGGGCCATGGAGGAGAAGGCCTGATGGCGCAGCATATCGACGGACAGCCACTTCTCCGGACGGCTGGAGTTCACCTGAATCACCATCCAGAAGTCGCGCCCGGATTTCCGGCAGGCGTCGGCGACGATGCGCAGATTGTCGTAGAGCTTGGCGGTACCGGCAGCGAACTCATAGTTGTCCAGGCAGATGTAGTCCGTCTTCACATGCTCCACGTACCGGTCGATGTATTCCTGATAGGTGGCGGTGCCCAGCTGGGAGTTGACCTGACCAGCCGTGTTCTCCGCCACGGAGGCATAGTTGGGATACAGATTCAGATAGACCATGCGCTCGGGAAGCAGCTCCTCCGCCAGAGCGATGACCTTGCCGTAATGGGGGAAGTCCAGGGCGGAGGGCTCGTCTCCGGCGTCCACGCCCCAGAGCGCGGGATGATCCTTCAGGAAGGGATCCGCGTTCAGCTTTTCGGCGGCCTCCCGGATCTTCTCGAGGGGCGCGTTGTCCGCGAACTGTCCCGCCCGGTCTCCGTCTCCGCCCCACCATCCGGGGAGGATGCCCGTGGCCATGACGCCCATGCCGTACTTCTTGCAGTTGTCCAGCAGCTCGTGATCGGCGGGAGCGGCGGTGAGGAAGTCGATGCCGCAGTTTTTCATGTCGCGGACGTGGGCCTCGTCCCGGGCGTAGGTGTCGATGCAGTAGGTCCCGATCAGGAGCCGGGAGCGGTCAAACTTGGTTTTGCGTTGAGGCATGATGTTGATCTCCTTTGGGTATAAGGGTTCGCCGGAGAGAGACCCCCGGCTGTTGAGAACGGATTATTTCAGAACGCCGCGGCCGTCGTAGTCCTCCGTCATGGCGCACTCCCCCCGGGCGGCCCATTCGCAGGAACGGACCAGCATACGGCGGAAGGGACGGGGGGCGAAGGACAGCATGGTGTTCTCCCCGAGGCCGTGGCCGGTGTAGAAGGGCCAGACGTGACCCAGGGAGTGGTTGACCGTGCGGCCCGCTCCGTACTGTCCCACCGTCAGGACCGGCTCGTCGAATCCGGTGCCGGGCTGACCGTGGCGGGAGATGACCGACGGATCGGAATAGGCGGTGGCCAGCGCCTCGGCGGGTACGTCAAAGACGTTCTTCATGCGGCAGAAAATCTCGTCCCGGGTGTCGAAGTCCGGCAGTCCGCGCGTGACGGGATGGTCCTTGGCCCGCACGGTCACATGGGCGTCGCCGTAGTCGCCGTGGGAGGTGGGCTCGCGCCACATGTACATAGCCATTTTCTCGATCTCCGGGAAGGGCTTCATGCCGACCTCCTTCCAGTAGCAGGGATGGTCCCCGTGCAGGAACACGAAGCCGCATCCGCCTTTTACGGCGTCGGTGAGGATCTTCTGTTCCTCGGGCGTGTTGAACCGGTAGTTGCCGCAGTTGAAGATCACCGCGTCGGCGGAGTCCAGGGCTCCCCGCCGGAACCACTCGGCAAAGGTCATGTCGGACAGGGGACGGTCGGACCAGGGCGTTCGCTCCGTGTCGCAGACGACGGTCAGCTCGAAAGCGCCGGATTCCTCAAGCAGGGTCCGGATTGCGGCAGCGACCCGGTGGACGTCGTGTCCTCCCCGGTGGACGTCGCCGACGAGATAGTGCAGTCTGACAGCGGGCATACGGACCTCCTTATACCGGTATGTCGAACCACTCGTCCGGCGACAGGCGCGCGGTCCGGGCGGTTTCGATGACGGATACGATCTCCAGGGTTTCCGTGAGATCCACGGGCGATATGCCGGTGCGGAAGAAATCCAGAACGGCGCGGGAGAAGTTGCGGTAGAAGTTGGAATCGTCGCTCTTCAGCCGGACTCCGTCGGTTCCGCGCCCGCTCTCCGTCACCATGAAGTTGAATTCTGCCCAGGGCTGGGGCGTCTGCATGAAGGAGGCCATCCTGCCGTCCCCGTAATCGAGGATCAGCTGGGTGACGGCTTCTCCCGGCGCGAAGGCCTTGAGCCTTTTGATGCAGGGACCCATGAGGGCCTCGATCACCTCCAGCTGGTGGACTGCGTAGTTGTCCAGCGTGTGGGGGCCCACCGTGGAGACGAACAGGGGCTTCGCGGGATGGGCGGCCTTGTAGTCCAGCAGGTCCTGACAGTACCGCTGGGCCGAGGAGGAGAAAAGGGGCGTCCCATGCTCCTCCGCCAGCCGGACCATCCGCTTTGCCGCGGCCAGATCGTAGGCGAAGGTCTTGTCCACGAAGCAGGGCTTTCCGGACATCAGGGGGATCCGTGCGGTCTCCTCGTGCGTCCGGGAGTCGTCCGCCGCGATGACCATGACGGCGTCCACCGACTCGCAGAGCTCCTCCATGGTCCGGCATTCCGCGGTTTCGTGGATCCGGCACCATTCCGCCGAGGTCATGCCGGAGGGAGCCGTGTGCAGTCCGCAGGCGTGGGTGACGGCGGCGTCCAGGCCGGATTCGCGGATGACGTCCCGCAGGAATCCGGGGAAGTAGTTGCAGTGCCAGTTGTCGAGATAATAGTCCGCGAAGCCGATCTTCAGCATGTCACGCGTCCTCCTTCGGCGTCATGCCGTGCTCGTCGGCTTCTCTGAGACGGTACTCCATGGAGGTGAGCCGGGCATAATAGGCGTCCGCGGCGGTCAGAGCCACGGCCATGACGAAGCGGGCCTGCTTCACGGTTTCGGGGTCGTGGCCGAACAGGGTGTCGAAATTCCCGCCCGGGCGGAAGAGCTCGGTCTCCGTCTCCTTCATGAGGGCGGCCAGGTCGAATCGGTTCATAGGGCCTCCTTGCGCGTTTGTTCTGCCGGTATTGTATCACAGAACTGGCGGGCTGTCAATCGGAATGGGGAAAAACCACAACAATCCGGAGTTATTTCGGCTGATTTTATGCGATGTTCACAACAAGATAACAATTTTGTGGTATAATCACATTACAATGAACTTCCGGGGGAACCGACATGAACGTGCTGATGATGCTGACGCCCAAGAGCGAGGTCAAATACGTGCTGGACACCGCCACCCTGCGGTCCGCGCTGGAGAAGCTCCGGATCCACGGCTATACCGCCATTCCCGTCATCACCAAGGAGGGAACCTACGCGGGCTCCGTCAGCGAGGGGGATTTTCTCTGGTACATGGTGAAGCGGCAGGGAGAGGGACTGCGGGACTACGGCACCGTGAAGGTGAAGGAGATTCTCCGGCCGGACTACCATCCCGCCGTGACCGCGGACGTGGGGACGGAGGAGCTGATTCTCCGGGCTGAGGAGCAGAATTTCATCCCGGTGACGGACGACCGCGGTACCTTCATCGGGATCGTCACCCGCCGGACGGTCATCGACAAGCTGCTGAAGGCGGAGAAGAGCCGGTCCGGAGGAGGAAGCGCACCGCCGTCGGTGCCGTGATTCACGGAAAAACCGCCGATTCGTTCCGCCGTCCGTTTCCCGTGTGTATGCGGGACGGGCGGCGGTTTTCTGCGTTCCGGAAGGGGATCGATGCAGTGAAATTAAAAAGCATTCATTTTTTTACTGTCTGCTTGACAGGGGGCGGTTCAGGAGGGGATCCGGCGGTGTTTTTTCACTGGATTGCGGATGAAGTACGGCGCAGAAAAGGACCCGGCGTCCCGCGGCTGGTCTGCGGAAGCGTCCGGGTCCCTCTGGTTGGATCATGAGTTCAGATATCAAGTCCGTCGATGAGCTGCGCGAGGGCGTCGTTTTCCTCCTCCGTCCGGAAGGGGAGCCTGAAGGCGATTTCTCTGCCCTTTGCGCTCAGAACCGCGTTGACCACCCGTTCGTCGGCCTTGCTTCTCGTCCTGCCGATCAGACCGCTCTTCTCCAGGCTTTTCAGAACCGGCGTCAGGGTCCCGCTGTCCAGAATCAGGGCCTGCCCGATTTCCTTTTCGGACATGGTTCCCTCCGGTGCATTCCACAGCTCTCTCAGAACGATATACTGCGTGAAGGTCAGGGTGGGCAGACCGGCTTCTCTGAAATAGGCGTTGTACTTCTTCTGAATGTCGCGGGCGGTTTTGTAAATCAGGATATCTGTGCGCATGAAGGACCTCCGTTCCGTGCGGATGCTGAATTCTATAGTGTTTGAATTATTATAGCACAACCACGGGGAGAAGTCAATGGGAAAAATAGTGAAAAAATAGTGTTTTCGGGTCGTCCTGACGATTTCGGGAGAATCCGCGGGAAGCGGGGGACTGCCGGAATTCCCGGATCCGGAAGTGTCCTTTGCGGAAAATGGTGTTGAAAAAACGCATACCGTGCGGTATAATGGGAAACGGGACCGGATTATTCCTGAAAGGAGAGCGTGCCATGAAGATCGGACTGTTCAGAGAGGAGATCTCCGCCGCGGAGCCCTACCGCCGGGGATATCTGGAATCGGTGGAGGGCTTTCTCACCGCCCTGCGGGAAAAGGCAGAGGAGGAGAGGCGGCGGTTCATGACCCCCGAAGCCCTGCTCGAGGACCGGGAGGGTTATCGGGAGAAATACCGCCGGATGCTGGGATACCCGCTGACGGACTATGAGACCTTGAGGAAGGAGCCCGTCCGCTGTCTGGAGCAGACTCCCGCGGGTGTGATTCCCTCCGAGGAGGGAGACGTCGCCGTCAGCCGGATGCGCCTCTCTGTGCTGGGGGACTATACCATGTACGGACTGCTGTTTCTGCCCGCACGGATCCGGGAGGACGCGCCCTTCGTGATCTCCCAGCACGGCGGAGCCGGAACGCCCGAGCTCTGCTCCGACTTCTACGGGGACACCAACTACAACCATCAGACCAGGAGGCTTCTGGAGCGGGGAGCGGTGGTCTTCGCGCCTCAGCTGCTGCTCTGGAGCGTCCCGGCCTACGGGGATCCCTATGACAGGCAGGCGCTGGACGCCGATCTGAAGCAGCTGGGGTCCTCCGTCACAGCCCTGGAGGTCTTCGGGATCATGCGGTGCCTGGACTACTTTGTGGATCAGTCATGCTGCCACAGGGATCACATCGGCATGGCCGGTCTGTCCTACGGCGGCTTCTACACCATGATGACCGCCGCCGCCGACACCAGGATCCGTTCCGCCTATGCCTCCTGTTCTTTCGTGGATGCGGTGGGACTGCCGGGCTTTCCGGACTGGAAGTGGCAGGGAAGCGGCCTGACCTTCAACGAAGCGGAGATCGCCTCCCTGATCGCACCGCGGGCCGTCTGCTTCGACGCCGGAGACCGGGACGAACTCTTCGGCTCGGACATGTCCAGACGGGAATACGCCGCTGCAAAGCCCTTTTTCGAGGCCCAGGGAGTGCCGGACCGCATCTTTCTGAAATGCTTTGACGGGACCCACGAGATGGATCCGGCGGACGACTGCATGGATTTCTTTTTCGCGCACCTGTGAGACCGGGTTTTCGGTACGCCGTCGGATCCGCGCGGTTTTTGTGGAAAACGGAGAACCCCCTGTCGAATGCTTGACAGAATGAATACAGGGCGATATAATTAAAAACGGCTGCGCGGACGGATCTGCCCATCTTCCGCCATTCCGTCCCGCCTGAGACCGCATCCCTGGAACGACTGTCCCGCAAGGAGGATTCTCCCATGAAACTGAAATCGGTTCTGCAATTTGAGAAAAGACATCGTCAGCCGGACGGAGACGCCAACGCGAAATGGGCTTCGGAGACGGACGGAGACAACATCCTGCTGGACAGGCACGGAAAGCCGGTTCTGGACAAGGACGGAAATCCGGTCTTCGTGGACCGCCAGCTGGGCAGACGGCCGCTTCTGAACAATGATTCCGCAAAGGACGGCGGTGAGGACGGCGGTCTGAGGCTCCCGCCGGAGGGGACCGTTCCCGGCTCGGACAATCCGGACGCCGGACTCCCGGATGTACCCGGGGACGAAGCGCCGGAGGATGGTCTGGGCAGACTGCCCGATGAGGCGGTTTTTCTGAATGAAACCTCCGGGCTGGGGGAGCTGCCCGGCGAAATGGAGTTTCCGGAGGAGGATCAGGAGCTGGGAGCCCTGCCCGACGGGGCGGGTTTTCTGAAAGAGGATCCTGGGCTGGGAGAGTTTCCGCCGGAGGAAACGCCCGCGCCGCATTCCACGGATCGTCTGGCGCTGCTGCTGGAGACCGCCGACGATGAGTGATTCCCGCTTTACATCCGGGAATGCGGAAAAGATCAGGCTTTGACGGACGATTGGAGGTATGATGCGCAAACCAACGTTTCCTTGGGGCCGTTTTCTGAAGCAGGTGGCCGTGATTGCCGTGCCCGTGGCCCTGCAGAATCTTCTGACTACCACCGGCTCCATGGTGGACACCATGATGATCGCCTCCCTCGGTCAGACGGAGGTGGGCGCCGTGGGGCTGTGCGCGCAGTTCTCCTCTCTGATGTTCAGCGGCTACTGGGGCTTTGTGGGAGGCGGCATTCTCTTCATGTCCCAGTACTGGGGCGCGAAGGACGACGACGGCATCAACCGCTCCTACGGGATCACGCTGTTCTGCATGATGGCCGTGAGCGTGGTGTTCGGGCTGACGGCGATCCTGTTCCCGCACCGGGTCATGGAGCTGTATACGGACAAGGAATCCATCCGGGCGGTGGGGACGGAGTATCTGCGGATCGTGGGCTTTGCTTATCCGCTGATGGTGTTCTCCATGGCCATAGCCGCTCTTCTGCGCTGTACGGAGCGGGTGAGGATCCCCCTGTACGGGTCCGTGGCCGCCGTGGCGACGAATATCTTCCTGAACTGGACCCTCATCTTCGGCCATCTCGGTATGCCCGCCATGGGAGTCCGGGGAGCGGCTCTGGCCACGGTGATCGCCCAGGGAGTCAGCATCCTGACCGTGATTGTTCTGGCGGTGCGGGCGGACCATCCCTATCTGCTGAAGGTACGCCGTCACTTCCGCTGGAGCAAGGAGTTCGTCGGCGCCTATCTGAAAAAGTGCTTTCCCATCATCTGCAACGAGGTGCTGATCGGCGTGGGGAACATGATCATCAACGTGGTGCTGGGACGTCAGCCAGAGGAGGCCATTGCCGCGCTGGCGGTGTTCCGGACCCTGGAGGGCCTGGTGATCGGCTTTTTTGCCGGCTTCTCCAGCGCTTCCTCGATCCTGGTGGGAACGAGAGTCGGAGCCGGAGAGCCGGACGCTGCCTACGCGAGGGCCTGGAGGCTGGTCTATCTCTGCCAGGGCTTCATCGGCCTGGTCTGCGCCGCGCTGGTGTGCCTGCACCGGCCGATCCTGACCCTGATGGGCATGAGCGGGGAGAGCTTCCGCATCGCCTTCGGGCTTCTCTGCGTCTACGCGGTGGCGGCGGTCCTGCGGATGGGCAACTGGGTCCAGAACGACACCTACCGCGCGGCAGGGGACGCCACCTACGGAACGGTGCTGGAGATCGTGTTCATGTGGTTGATGCTGCTGCCCGCGGTCTGGCTGACCGGCATGGTGTGGCATCTGCCCGTACTGACGGTGTTCATCTGCTGCTACATCGACGAGCCGGTGCGGTACGTGCTGATGCAGATCCATCTGTTCAGCGGCAAATGGATCCGCCCCGTAACACCGGAGGGCAAAGCCGCCATGGTGGGATGGAAACCGAAAAAAGGCGCGGGATACGAGGCATAACACCGAATAATCAAGATACGGCCGTTCCGGGGGATTCAGCGGATCCCGGAGCGGCCGTTTTTGATTTGGAAAACAGTCCGGATTCCGCCCGGAGTGTTTGGGGCGTCCTTGTATGGGCCGGGTCCCGGTGGGAAAAGGCGGAAAACA
>CACYWX010000086.1 GCA_902778205.1 uncultured Ruminococcus sp.
TACACGGGATTTGTCTGCGACCTGACGCCGTATCTGCGGGACGGGGACAACGAGCTGACCGTCACGGCGGACACCCGGGCCCAGGTCTCCTCCCGCTGGTATACGGGCGGCGGCATGTACCGGGACGCGGCGCTTCTGACGGCGGGGAAGACCTATATTCTCCCGAACGGGATCTACGTGAAGATCCTCCGGCTGTACGACCGGGCGGCCCTGGCCGAGGTCGAGGTGCGGATCAAATCCGGGACCCGGGGAGAGGGCGCGCTTACGGTCAAAATCGCCGGTGAGGAATTCGTCCGCCACATTCACGCGGAAGCCGGGGAGAACGCCTATTCCTTCCGGTGCCGCCTGGAGGACGTGGATTTCTGGACTCCGGAGCATCCCGTCGTTTACACCTGCGCCGTGACGCTGGAGCTCGGAGGGGAGTGCGACTCCGACACGGCGTCCTTCGGCGTGCGCACGGTTGAGACCGATCCCGGGCGCGGATTCCTGCTCAACGGCGAGCCCGTGAAGCTGTACGGCGCGTGCGTCCATCACGACAACGGCATCGTGGGCGCGGCGTCCACCAGAGCGGCGGAGGAGCGCCGGGTCCGTATCCTGAAGGAAAACGGCTTCAACGCCATCCGCACTGCCCACAATCCTCCGTCCGCCGTCATGCTGGACGTGTGCGACCGGCTGGGCATGATGGTCATCGACGAGATCTTCGACTGCTGGCGGGTGGGAAAGAAGGAGTTCGACTACCACCGCTTCTACGACGGATACTGGGAGGCCGACACCCGCTCCATGGTACTCAGGGACCGGAACCATCCGTCGGTGGTGCTGTGGTCCACGGGTAACGAGATCCCCGAGAAGAACGGCACCTCGGACGGATACAGGACCCACAAGGGCATTCTGGACGTGATCCGGAGCCTGGATCCCACCCGGCCTGTGACCCACGCCTTCTGCACCTTCTGGGACAACTGGGATATGGAGAAGCAGTCCCAGGCGGAAAGCGGGCTCGGCGGGGAGGTGCTGGACTTCTGGGCCAGACGCACCATGCCCATCGCGGATCTATTGGACGTGTCGGGCTACAACTATCTCTATGACCGGCTGGACAAGGACGAGACGCGGTTCCCGGACCGGCTCATCGCCATGACGGAATCCTTCCCCCTGGATGCGGTGCTGTGCAAAAAGCGGATGGACGCGGATCCCCGTTTCATCGGCGAGTTCGTCTGGACCGGCTGGGACTACTTCGGGGAGACCGGCCTCGGCCACGTGCGCTACGGGCAGGAGGGCCGGGAGTACGGTCTGACCTCCCATCCGGAGCACATCGCCAACTGCGGGGACTTCGCCGTCACGGGGTTCAAGAAGCCTCAGAGCTGGTTCCGGGACGCCGCGTGGGGACTGAAGCCAGTCACCCTGCTCTCCGCCGATCCCGTCCGCCACGGGGAAAAGTACGCCATATCCATGTGGGGTTTCTACGACGCGGAGCGGTCCTGGACCTGGCCGGGTCAGGAAGGGAAGGAGACGGACGTGTTTGTCTTCACCCTCTGCGATGAGGCGGAGCTGTTCGTCAACGGGAAATCCGTGGGAAGAGGCGCTCCCGATGAAAACGGAACGGTGAAGTTCGAGGCTGTCTACGAACCGGGCACTCTCACCGTCCGGGCCTATCGGGGAGGCGAATGCGCGGGAGAGGACAGCATCTGTACCACGGGCGCATTTGAGAGCATTGGGCTCACGGCGGACCGCGGAGGGCTGACCGGGGAGGCGGAGCTTGTCTATGTGGAGATCTCCCTGCTGGACGAGAACGGGAACGTGTCCTTCACGGCGGAGGACGAGGTGACGGTGACGGCGGAGGGCGGTCAGGTGATCGGAACGGGCTCCGGACGCATCGACGACGGGCACGTTTACGCCTCTCCGGTCTGCCGGGCGTACCGGGGCATGCTTCTGGCGGCGGTCCGTCCTCTCGGGGACGAGGTGGTCGTGACGGCTGAGGCCGGCGGAAAGACCGCCCGCATCGCCGTCGGGAAATCCGGGAGGTAAGCGGTGCCCATCGTCAAGTCGGAGCTCATGGACGAGGCAGCGGTCCGGCGTTCCCTGGCCCGGATGACCCATGAGATCATAGAGAAGAACAAGGGCGCGGAGAAGCTCTGTCTGGTGGGGATCCGCCGGCGGGGACTGCCCATCGCGGAACAGCTGGCCTCAAACATCGCGCGGTTTGAGGGCGTGGAGGTCCCCGTGGGATCCGTGGACGTGACCCTGTACCGGGACGATCTGACCCAGACCGTGGACATTCCGACGGCCTCCGCCGTGCAGATCCCCGCGGATGTGCGCTCCCATACCGTGATCCTGGTGGACGACGTGATCTACACCGGGAGAACGGCCCGGGCTGCCATCGAAGCGGTGTTCACCCGGGGACGGCCCTCGGTGATCCAGCTGGCGGTGCTCATCGACCGGGGCCACAGGGAGCTGCCTATCCGCCCGGACTTTGTGGGAAAGAGCATCCCCACCGCCCGGGACGAGATCGTGCAGGTGATGATGGACGAGTACGACGGCATGACCGCCGTTCGGATCCTGGAAAAGGAATAATAAGCAGAGCGGAGGACGGATCCGGCAGGTCGGACGTCCTCCGCTGTGTTGTTATATATTCCGTTCCTTCAGCGGATCAGATCGGCAAAGCGGCCCTCCACAAAGGCGCAGAGCTGTTCCGGGTTCACGATGAGCTGGACGCCCCGCATGCCCGCGCTGACATAGATCCGTTCGCTGAGCAGGGCGGTCTCGTCGAAGAAGGTGGGGAATTTCTTTTTCATGCCCACGGGGGAGCATCCGCCGCGGATATAGCCGGTCAGGGGGAGCAGCTCCTTCACGTGGATCATCTCGCACCGCTTCACCTCCGCGGCGGCGGCGCACTTTTTCAGATCCAGCTCGTAGGCCACCGGGATACAGAACACCTGGTATCCGCCCCGGTCGTCCCGGCAGACCAGGGTCTTGAACATGCAGTCCGGGTCAAGTCCCAGGACCGCGGCGGCGTGGGTGCCGGACAGATCGCTTTCGTCCACCTCGTATTCGCCGGTCTCAAAGGGGATGCCCGCGTTCTCCAGCAGGCGCATGGCGTTGGTTTTGGTCATAATTCGGATCCTTTTCCGTTTCGTTTTCCCTGATTATAGCAGACGGCGGGTCCGAATGCAAGGTCGGGGAGCGCTCCGGTCCAAAAAAACATGCGGGGGAGGGGAAATTCCGTTCAGTTTGTCGATTGCGGAGGGGAGCCGATCGTGATACAATAAGAACAGAATCCGACAACAGCACGGAGGGACTATGGGAAACAAAATCAAAGCGCTTCTGAAGCGGTATTTCATCGACGCCATGGGGGCCATGGCGCAGGGTCTGTTCGCGTCCCTCCTGATCGGGACCATTTTCAACACCCTGGGGACCTACACCGGCGTTCAGCTGTTCAAGGACATCAACACCTTCGCCGCGGCCTCCTCGGGTATGGCCATCGGAGTCGCCGTGGCGCTGTCCCTGAAGGCCCATCCGCTGGTGGTGTTCTCCGCCGCCACGGTGGGCTATGCCGGATACTCCATCGGCGTGGACGTGGCGAAATTCGGCGCGGAGGGCGAGCTGTTCCATGCGACGGCCGGTCCCGCGGGGGCTTTTGTGGCGGTGATCATCGCGGCGGAGATCGGCATGCTGGTTTCGAAGAAGACGAAGGTGGAC
The DNA here is from genome assembly GCA_902778205.1 of uncultured Ruminococcus sp. Classification (GTDB taxonomy): domain Bacteria; phylum Bacillota; class Clostridia; order Oscillospirales; family CAG-272; genus UMGS1696. Next base: position 3,691 of record CACYWX010000086.1, read on the forward strand.
ATCCTCGTCACGCCGGCGGTCACGGTCTTCACGGGCGTTCTGGCCGCGCATTTCATCAGCCCCTTCATCGCACGGATCATGTACTGGCTGGGAGCCTTCGTCAACACGGCCACGGAGTACCGGCCCCTGCTCATGGGGATCGTGGTGTCGGCGGTGGTGGGCGTCGTGCTGACCCTGCCCATCTCCGCGGCGGCCCTCTGCTCCATGATCGGCATCGCCGGGATCGCGGGAGGTGCGGCGGCGGTGGGCTGCTGCTGTCAGATGGTGGGCTTCGCCGTGTGCAGCTTCCGGGAGAACCGCTGGGGCGGACTGGTATCCCAGGGCCTCGGCACCTCCATGCTCCAGATGGGCAATATCTGCCGCCATCCCGCCATCTGGATCCCGCCGACTCTGGCCTCTATGATCTGCGGGCCGCTGTCCACCCTGGTGTTCCGGCTGGAGTGCGTGGGTGTTTCGGCGGGCATGGGCACCTGCGGACTGGTGGGACCCATCGGCATCGTGGCGGCGTCGGGGTCCACTCCCGGCGTGTGGGTCGGGATCGTTCTGCTGTGCGTGGTTCTGCCTGCGGCGCTCTCCCTGCTCTTCGCGGAGCTGATGCGGAAGCTCGGATGGATCCGGGACGGATGGATGAAGCTGGAGAACTGAATATCGGACACGGACGCGGAGCCTCACGGAGGGGATTTCGCGTCCTCTTTTTATCCGACACGATTTTTCCCTTGAAAACGCCGCGCGTTTATGGTATGATAACGGAAGAAGAAACTGCAAAGGAACGACGGATATGCCAAAGGAAAAGACGGGTAAGAAGATCATCGCCGTGAACCGGAAGGCGCGGCACGACTATTTTGTGGAGGACACCTACGAGGCGGGCATCGCCCTGTACGGCACGGAGGTAAAGAGCGTCCGGCAGGGACAGGTGAACCTGAAGGACTCCTACTGCAAGATAAAGAACGGAGAGCTGTTCGCCGTGGGGGTGCACATCTCTCCCTACGAAAAGGGCAACATCTTCAACCGGGAGCCCATGCGGGACAAGAAGCTCCTGATGCACAAGCGGGAGATCCTGAAGCTGAGCCAGTACGTGACCCGGGACAGCTACACGCTGGTTCCCCTGTCCCTGTACTTCTCCGGCTCCAATGTGAAGATGGAGGTAGGGCTCTGCAAGGGCAAGAAGCTCTGGGACAAGCGGGAATCCGACGCGAAGGCCGAGGCGGGCCGGGAGATCGAGCGCGCCGCCAAATCCAGAGCCAAGGCGGGACGGTACGAGGATGACTGATGCGGGATCCGCATGGAAGGACCCTGCAGTGACAAGGAGGACGGGATGGATACGGAACGGATGAGGTGCACGGCGCCTGCGCTGAATATTCTGGAGCTGGGAGCGAATAACGACGGGAGCGAGGACGTCTCCTCCATCGTCAACGAATACACGAAAACGCACGCCCTGTTCTTCCCGGCGGGGCGGTATCTGGTCGCAAATCCCCTGACGATCTGCAATCCGGTGTCGGGAGTCGGCTATGCGCGGAGCGGCAGACCGGACGACGCCCACACATGGCTGATCTCCGGCATCGAGCAGGAGGATACGGATCCCCTCCGGGAGCGGGGCGTGGTTCAGTTCGGCGGGGACGGACGGTTTTCGGTGACGGACCTCAACATCGTCTGTCACAGCCGGGAATGCGGGATCCTCATCGATCCCTGCGTCCAGGCAACGGCCACCTATGTGAACCGGGTGGGGATCTTCGCCGTGCGGGGCTACGGACTCTGCGCGGCCAAGGGAGACGATGTGCCCGGATTCGCGTCGAGGCCCCTGTTCCTCTCCGACATGACCATCATGGGGACGGCGGACTATCCGGACTGCTCCGTGGGGATTTACACGGGGGCGCGGATCGGGGACAACCGGCTGTCCGACATCGAGATCATGGGGACCCGGGTGGGACTTTGGCAGGAGGCGTCCTTCATCTACGCGGACAACATGCACATCTGGACGGGATGCCTGGCCGGGCGGGACAACGGATCCTGGTGGGAGAGCACCCGCGGGATCGTGCTGGGACGGAGTGACGCCGGCTTCATGGGGGACAACATCTACGTGGACACGGCCTTCTCCCTGTTCGAGTTCCACTCCCGGCGCAACACCCTGTCCATCCACAACTTCGTGTCCTGGGAGGACGGCTCCGTGGCGGGATGCCCCCGGAACGACGCGCGGGTTTTCTCGATTCCGGAGCCCCTCGGCGGCGAGCCGGCGGTGAATCTGACGGACGGGCTTATCTACGTCAGCGGAAACGACGACCGTCCCGGAAAGCTGGCGGATCTGACCTTCCCGGGGATCTCGGCCCGGGTGAAGGACGTGCGGATCCTGACGGACTACGAGATCAACTACCGCAACTTTCGGCGGTTCACCTTCACGGACTACGGGACACCCTCCTGGAACGGATCCGTCGAGGCGGCGGACCGGGACCGCTATGTGCGGATCGCGGCTGTTGTCATGGAGCGGGAGAGAGGCGCGGTCACGCTCCGGTTTCAGTCCGGCGTGGGAGATTCGGCTGAGATCACCGCGGCGAAGCGCGACGGCGGAACGACGGTGTCCGCCCGGCCCGCTCCCTTCTGCGATCTGGAGCTCGGGGAGGAGAACGACGGGCGGTTCATGGAGCTTTATGTGAAGGTCCCGGCCGGGGAGCCCTTCTGCTGGACGGTGAACACGCTGTCCGCGGGGATCGGGTTCTTCCCGCTGGATCTGGGTCTGATCCGGGACCACCGGGATTACGCGGCCCGCGTGAAGATCCTGGAATCCGGAGAGGGACTCGCGCCCGTGCGGGTGAAGAGTCCCGGGAGCGATTCAAAGGATGATGCGGAGTGAGAAGCGCGGTCTGAAGGATGTGCTCCTGTCCCTGCTGTTCCCGCCGGTCTGCCTGCTGTGCGGAGAGAGGGAGGAGGCGGACGGACTCTGCGCCGGATGCCGGAGGAAGTACGCGGAGGAGACCTTTCTGCGCTGTCCGGACTGCGGACTGGACGCCGGAAAATGCGCCTGCGGCTGTGAGCTTCTGTCGGAGCTGCCCGCCGGACCGTTGGATCGCCGTTTTCTCGCCCTGACCTGGTATGTGCCGAAGAAGGGCGGGGAAGAGAACGGCCGGGTGACGGACGACATGATCCTGCGGTTCAAGAGCCGGGGAGACTATGCGGGGTTCTTCGCCTCGGAGCTGTCCCGGGAGCTTGAGCGCGTTCTCGGACAGTGCGGAGAGGATACGGCCGGCTGGACGGTGAGCTGGTGTCCCCGGTCCCCGGAGAAATTCATGGAGACCGGGTTCGATCAGGGGGAGGAGCTGGCCTGTCGGGTGGCGAAGAAGCTGGGCATCCCGTCCCGGAGTCTGTTCACACGGTTGTCCCGGTCGGCGGAGCAGAAGGAGCTTGGAGCGGAGGACAGACGCCGGAATGCGGAGGAGGGTCTGGTCCTGCGACGATCCGCCGTGAAGCCGGGCATGAAGGTCCTGCTTCTGGACGACATCGTCACCACGGGCTCCACGCTCCGGGCTGCGGCGTCCCTGTTGTACGGCGAGGGCGTTGAGACCGTCTTTCCGGCGGTTCTGGCGAGGACCCGGCGGAGCGGCGGAAAGAAGACCTGAATCGGATACGGCATCCGTCCCCCGATACGGACGGATGAGAAGGGAGGCTTACTATGAAGAAAATGAGATGGAAGAAGGCGGTCCTGTCTGCGCTGGCGGCGGTTTTGACGGCGTCCCTGCTGGCGTCGGGCGTCGGAGCGGCGGATCCTGCCGAGGCGGAGCTTGAGGCGGAGATGCTGAAGGCTTTGGGGCTGTTCCGGGGTGTGTCGGACACGGACTTCGATCTTGACCGGGAGCCCACCCGGGTGGAGGCTCTGGTGATGCTGATCCGGGCGCTGGGCGAGGAATCGACGGCTCTCGGGGGAACGTATGCGCATCCCTTCACCGACGTGCCGGACTGGGCGGACGCCTATGTGGGTTACGCCTACGAGAACGGGCTTACCAACGGGATCTCGGCGACGGAATTCGGGACCGGAAACGCCTCCGCCGCCATGTACGTGACCTTTATGCTGCGGGCGCTGGGCTATTCCGACGCGGCGGGCGACTTCGCCTGGGACGAGCCCTTCGAGCTGGGACGGCGGACTGGCATCGTGACGGAGCAGGTCGATCTGAACCGGTTCCTGCGGGCGGACGTGGTGACGGTATCCTGGGCGGCTCTGGGAGCGGAGACGAAGGATGGGGAGACCACGCTGGCCGGGAAGCTGGCGTACCGAGGCGTCTTCCCGAAGGAGAAGCTGACGGAATTCGGAATCGTCCCGATTGCGGAGGACGAAACGCCGTCCATGATCGATCCCGGTCCCGTCTACATCCTGCCCGTGGAGCCGAAGGAGCCCGAGCTCGGAGCCTGACGCGCCCGGGTACCGCGGGATGAATCCCGACACATACGCGGAACGCCGCTCTTTCCCTGACGGGGAAGGGCGGTTTTTCCATGCCTGGGAACGGGATTGTGGGTTCCATGGGATAAAGCGGTCCGGAAGGAAAAATGTTTGTGAAAGCTGACTGTTGTAAACCCACCTTTCTTGTGGTAAAATAGATCCGGACAAAGAAAAAAGGAGGCGGACGGCATGATGATCTCGACTAGGGGCCGCTACGCCCTCACCGTGATGATCTATCTGGCGGACCACGGAGACGGGCGGTTCGTTCCCCTGAAGGAAATCGCCGAAAAGGAAGACATTTCGGAGAAGTATCTGGAAAACATCATCTCGGCCTTTTCGAAGGAGAATTACCTGGAGGGGCTGAGAGGCAAGGGCGGGGGTTACCGTCTGACCCGGACTCCGGCGGAATACTCCGTGGGGGAGATCCTGCGGCTGGTGGAGGGCCCTCTGGCTCCGGTATCCTGTCTGGAGCAGACGCCCAATCCCTGTGAAAAGGCCGGAACCTGCCGGACCCTGCCCATGTGGGAAAAGCTGGGGGACATGATCAACCGCTATCTGGACGGCATCTCCCTGGCCGAGTTCGCCGACGTCATGGCGGAGAGCGGGAAGGGCGAATAAACCCAGCCCTCAGTTCACATATTGTTTACGAATGAATGAAAATAAACCTATTGACACGGTAGGTTGCGGGTGCTATAATCCCACCGGAACGATAGGTTGAAAGAGGAGAGACCGTATGATGAAGATTTACGCCGACAACGCCGCCACCACAAAGACCAGCGAGGCCGCGATCCGTGCCATGGTGAAGACCATGGAGGAGACCTGGGGCAACCCGTCCTCCCTCCATTCCGTGGGACAGCGGGCCAAGGAGGTCCTGGAGGATGCCCGGGAGAGAGCCGCCGCCCTGCTGGGATGCGAGGCGAGGGAGATCACCTTCACCTCCGGCGGGTCCGAGGCCGACAACATGGCCATTGTGTCCGCGGCGAAGAACGGAGCGAGAAAGAACAAAAAGCACATCGTCTCCACGGCCTTCGAGCATCACGCCGTGCTCCACACGCTGAAAAAGCTGGAGAAGGAAGGCTGGGAGGTCACCTATGTGCAGGTTCCCGAAAACGGCGTGGTGACCGTGGATTCGATCCGGGACGCCATCCGGGAGGACACCTGCCTGGTGACGGTGATGTTCGCCAACAACGAGATCGGCACCCTCCAGCCTGTTGCGGAGATCGGCGCGCTCTGCCGGGAGAAGAAGATCCCCTTCCACACCGACGCGGTGCAGGCCGTGGGCCATGTGTACGTGAACGTGAAGGAGCAGAACATCGACATGCTGTCCCTGTCCGCCCACAAGTTCCACGGTCCCCGGGGCATCGGCCTCCTGTACGCGAAGCGCGGGATCCTGCTTTCCAACCTCATCGAGGGCGGCGCGCAGGAGAGAGGGAAGAGAGCGGGCACCGAGGACATCGCCTCCATCGTGGGCATGGTGACCGCCATGGAGGAAGCGGTGAAGACCGTGGACGAGCACGCGGCGCTTCTGATCCCCAAGCGGGACAGGCTCATCGCGGGGCTGTCGAAGATCCCCCATTCCATCCTCAACGGCGATCCCGTGAAGCGGCTGCCCGGCAACGTGAACATGAGCTTCGAGGGCGTGGAGGGCGAGAGCCTGCTGCTCCTGCTGGACGACCGGGGCATCGAGGCCTCCTCCGGGTCCGCCTGTACCTCCGGGTCCCTGGATCCGTCCCATGTGCTTCTGGCCATCGGACGTCCCCACGAGGTGGCCCACGGATCCCTGAGACTCACCTTCGACGCGGGCGTGACGGACGAGGAGATCGACTATGTGATCCGGAACGTCGGCGAGGTGGTGGAATATCTGCGGAACATGTCCCCCCTGTGGTTCGCCAAGGTGGAGGGACGGAAGGAATTCTATCTATAATTTTTCTGTCCTTTTTGAGATGCGTGGATCAAGTTGTTCTTTTCTCCTTTATCGAGGAGAAAAGAACCAAAAGAGGAACTCCCTGAGCGTCAGGGGGGGTTCGACCTCTGCGGAGGTCGACTCCGGGCTCTGT
>CACYWX010000087.1 GCA_902778205.1 uncultured Ruminococcus sp.
CGGCCACCAGGGAGATCTCCAGCGCGGAGACGGCCTCGAGGAACCCGTCGGTCCAGAGGCGCTCCGGAGCCACATAGACGATCTTGTACACTCCGTTCCGCATGTTGGCGAGGGCGCGGCTGTACTGGGAGGCCGTCAGGGTGCTGTTCAGATAGGCCGCCCGGACGCCGTTCTCCACAAGGGCGGTCACCTGATCCTTCATAAGGGACACGAGGGGAGAGATCACCAGCGTCACCCCGGGCAGAAGCAGGGCCGGGATCTGATAGCAGACGGACTATCCTCCCCCCGTCGGCATGACCGCTAGCACGTCCCGCCCGCCGCACAGCGCGTCCACCACGGCCTCCTGACCCGGGCGGAACCGGTCGTGGCCGAACACGTCCTTCAGGACGCCGTATTTGTCGACAGCGGGGCCCGTCATCGCTTCCCCGCCGCTATGTACCAGCGCTCCGTCTCATCGTCGGGCGGCGTGAGGTCGAAATCCTTCGATACGGACAGCATCTCAAGCCCGGCCCTCTCCAGCGCGTTCCGCATGGTTCTGAGGCTGAAGGTCCGCTCCCGGGTCACGTCGTCCCGTCTCGTCCAGAGGCCGTCTTTTCCCTCTTCAAAGACCGTCAGGTAGAAGTCTACGGCGTCTCCCCTCCGGTTCAGCCGGTTCCGCCAACAGCAGACCGCGCCGTCGTCCTCCAGCACATAGTCCCGGTCCCCGTAGACCGTCCGGAATTTGTAGGGCGTGTTCAGATCGAAGAGGAACACCCCGCCGGGCTCCAGATAATTGGAAACCAGCGCCAGGCAGGCGTCCAGCTCCCGGCGGGATCCCAGATGGTTCAGCCCGTCGAGGGTGCAGACCACCGCCTGTACCGTGCCGTACAGCTCAAAGTCCGTCATGTCCCCCTGCAGGAAAAGGATTCCGCAGAGGTCCAGGGTTCTGGCCTTTGCCTCCGCCTCCGCCAGCATGTCCTCGGAGATGTCGATGGCGGTCATGTCGTAGCCCCGGCGGGCCAGCTCGAAGGTCATGGCTCCCGTGCCGCAGGCCAGGTCCAGCACCAGCTCGGGCCGCTTCTCCATATACAGATCGAAGCACCGCTCCATGTAATCGGCCCAGGCCCCGTAGTCCACGTCCCGGTTCAGCCGGTCGTATACGGGCGCGAGAATGTCGTAGCTCATCAGTCCTCCGCCTTCTCCCGCACGTCCTCCGACTGGAGCGGCATGACGATTCCCTTTTTGTCCAGCGCCCGGAGCACGTCCCGGTAGCCGTCGCTTCCGTATTTCAGACAGCGGTTGATGCGGCTGATGGTGGCGGTGCTGAGGCCCGTCTTTTCGTTGACCTCCGTATACACCGCGGACCCGGCCAGCAGCTTCGCGGCGCAGAGTCTCTTCGCCATTTCGGAGATCTCCTTCACGGTGCAGAGATCTTCAAAGAAGCGGTAGCAGTCGTCCGCGCTCTCCAGTGTCATAATCGCTTCAAAGAGGTAATCCAGCAGGGGATCCCGTTTCAGGTTAGCCATATCGTCCTCCGTCCGGTGTGCTGTTTCGGCTTCATTATACACCACCGATTCAGCAAAGTAAAGTAAAATTTCCAAATTCTTTCTTGCAAGGAGGTTCTGAATGTGCTATACTGAACAAAACGACTGCACCGAGGTACCCGGCCCTTGATTCTCAGAACCATTCCCGTTTCCGCTCCGCACCGGGCGAGAATCGCCGTCTGCGCGGACTTTCATTCCGTGAACCGGCCCATGCCCGTGGAGCGCGCGCTTCGGCTCCTGCGGGACGCCTCGCCGGACATGATCCTCTTTCCGGGAGACATCTTTCTGGACACCGGCCGCTTCGGGCTCCGGGACTGCTTCAATCAAAACGGTCTGGCCCTGATCGAGGAAGCCGCCGGGATCGCGTCCTGCTTTTTCACCACGGGGAACCATGAAATGGGCCTCAGCGTGGAAAACCGCAGGATCCTGGAGAACGCGGGAATCCGGGTGCTGATGAACGAATCCGTCCGCATGGGTCCCTTCACGGTGGGAGGTCTGGCCTCCGGCTTTGAAAGGCCCCAGTCCAGACGCCTCCCCTCCCCGCCGCCGGACACGGACTTTATCCCCCGGTTCGCCGCGGAGGAGGGGTACCACGTCCTGCTCTGCCACCATCCCGAATACTGGCCTCTCTATATCGCGGGACGAGGCGTCGAGCTGACGGCGGCGGGACACGCCCACGGAGGGCAGTGGAGGTTCTTCGGACATGGGATCTTCGCGCCGGGACAGGGGTTCCTCCCCCCCTACACCAGCGGACTGTACCGGCAGGACTCCTCCGCTCTGGCCGTCAGCCGGGGCATGACCAACTCGGTGCGCTGGGTCCCGCGGCTCTTCAATCCCTGCGAGATCCTTCTGCTGGACCTGAGTCCGGAGGCGGAATCGTGAAGGAAATCGCCGTATTCTGGCTGAGGCAGGGTACCCTCTCGTCGGATCATCTCCTCCGGAGCGCGGCTTCCCGGTTCACGGGGCTGGATCGGGCGGAATTCGAGACGGTGCGGGAATTCGGGAAAAAGCCGTACTTCCTCCGCCACCCGGAGCTCTCGGCGTCCGTGTCCCATTCCGGCGGGATCTGGGCGGCGGCGCTGACCCCGGACGGGCCCGTGGGACTGGACATTCAGCTCCCGGTCCGATCCCCCCGGCGGGACGCCATCGCCCGGCGGTACTTCCATCCGAAGGAGGCGGCGGCCGTTCTCTCCTCCCCCGATCCCGACGCCGCCTTTTCCCGGATCTGGTGCCGAAAGGAGGCTGCGGCAAAGCTCTCCGGACGCGGGATCGACGGGGCGTTCGGTACCTTCGACGTCACCTCCCCCGATCCCGTCACCGTCTTCGGCGAACCGCTGTATCTGGCGGATTTCTCCCTGCCGGCGGACTCCGGTCCCCTGTATGCCTGCCTCGCGTTTCAGAAGCCCTGTTCCCCGCGTATGGTTCCGCTTACCGTCGAATCCGAATTGTCATGAGGCTCTGTCATGCTGTTTAATTCCATCGAATTCCTGATCTTCTTCCCGGTCGTCATCGCCGTTTACTTCCTGCTGCCGTACAAGCTCCGGCGGTATTTCCTGCTGGCGGCCTCCTGCTTCTTCTACATGTCCTTCATCCCGAAGTACATACTGATTTTGCTGTTCACCACCGTGGTGGACTACACGGGAGCGCGGCTTATCGAGAAATTCCGGGAGAGGCGGAGGCTGGCGAAAACCTGCTTCATCATCGCCCTGTGCTGCAACATCGGACTGCTGGTCTGGTTCAAGTATCTGGGCGTCATCGGCGACACCATCAACTTCTTCGGACACATGCTGTCCCTGAAGACCGTGGTGGTCCCGGAAATCGCGCTTCCCATCGGCATCTCCTTCCACACCTTCCAGTCCATGGGTTATCTCATCGACACCTATACGGGCAAGGAAAAGGCGGAGAAGAGCTTCATCGACTTCGCCCTGTTCCTCATGTACTTCCCCCAGCTGGTGGCCGGTCCCATCGAGCGGAGCCGGAACCTGTTCTCCCAGCTCAAGGCCAATCATGACCTGAAGGCGGAGAACGTCTCCCTGGGCGGGCGGAAGATGCTCTGGGGCATGTTCAAGAAGGTGGTGGTGGCGGACAACCTGGCCCTCTTCGCCGACGCCATGTTCGACCATCCGGCGGACTTCGGCGGCCTCGGCACCCTGATCGGGGTCCTGTGCTTCACCGTGCAGATCTACTGCGACTTCTCCGGCTACTCCGACATCGCCATCGGGTGTGCCAAGGTCATGGACATCGACCTCATGAAGAACTTCGACACGCCCTATTTCAGCCATACGGTGCCGGAATTCTGGCGTCGCTGGCACATTTCCCTCTCCACCTGGTTCCGGGACTATGTGTACATTCCCCTGGGCGGCAACCGTGTCTCGAAGCCCCGCTGGGTGTTCAATCAGCTCTTCACCTTCACGGTCTCGGGCGTCTGGCACGGCGCGGGCTACACCTACGTGATCTGGGGCTTCCTCAACGGCCTGTACATCTGCATCTCCCGCTTCATCACGCCCGTCAAGGACAAGCTGGCGGACATCACGCGGCTCTCAAAGCTTCCGAAGGTGCGCGGCGCTGTTCAGATCGTCGTGACCTTCGCCCTGACGGTATTCTCCTGGATCTTCTTCCGGGCCAACACCGTGGCGGATTCCTTCCTGATCGTGGGACGGCTCTTCTCGAATACCGTGTCCGACTACTCCGCGGTGCCGGTTCTCAGAGTCTACGTGGCCGTCGGAGCGGTGCTTCTGCTCTTCGCCGTCGAGTTCCTCATGAACTACGGCAAGAGAGTCGTGGACTTCTTCTTCCGGATGCCGCACACGGTCCGGGTCCTGGTCTACGCCCTCGTCGTGGCGGGGATCATCCTGTTCGGCGCCTACGACAACAAGGCGTTCATTTACTTCCAGTTCTGAGAGGAGGAGACGGATATGAAACAGAACACGAAAAGCCTGATCGGTCTCTTTTTCTCCGGTCTGATCGTCATCGCCCTGGCGGTGGGAGCCGTTGTGGGAGCAAACGCCATGATGAAGGGCTTCATCGCCGACGAGACCCGAGCCGTTGCGGCTGCGGCTGAAGCGGCGGAACGGGTCCGGCTGGCGGCTCAGCAGACCGAGGACGAGCAGGAGCGGCTCCATCTGCAGCTGCAGGAGCTGACCCTCAAGGCGGAACAGATGGAACAGTTCTATCAGAAGTACAAGGACCGCCACTGCTATCACTACTTCGGCCAGTACTATGAGATGTACGAGCAGGTCTACAATGCGGACGTCATCTTCATCGGCACCTCCCACTGCGCCCACGGCGTCAATCCCCTGTATCTGGAGGAGGCGATCCCGGAGCATTCCTTCTTCAACTTCGGTCTGAACGGCTCCGTCCCCTCCTTCTATCAGGACTGGTACGACATCTTCAAAAACGAAGCGAAATACCCGACGCCCAAGGTCATCGTCTGGTGCGTGGACTGGTTCATGTGCGACACGGGCTGGCTCTGGCGGCGGATCACCTTCGACACCCCGGCGGACATGCCCATCGGCATCATGCGGGCCTACGAGAAGGAAAAGAAAAAGAACGCCCCGGAGCCCGCGGCCGATCCCGGCGACACCTTCGACAGCACGACAGAGGAGACCTCGGAGGAGCAGAGTCCCGTTTCCGAGGCCGTGAAGGAAAAGACCGTGGCCGAGCTTGTCCGGGATTCCATCCGGGAGCACGGCTGGTACGCCCTGGACGAGCATGTGACGGTGATCCTGCTCAACAACCCGATCTTCTCCTCCCGGGACCGGATCCCGGAGATGATCCGCTACTACCTGAAGGGCCGGTCGGTGCAGATCGAGACGCCCGCGCCGGTGACGCCGAAGATCGAGGGACGGATCCTGACGGAGGAGGATCTGGTCATGCCCACCTACCAGCACAAGACCCTGTACGACAAGGACCACAACATCACCTCCGAGTATTACAAGGGCTACATCCCCTGGGACGTTCCCTTCGCCGGCGGCACCACCACCGTGGGATGCGTCCACAACCGGGGCGAATGGCGCAAATTTGAGAAGCTGCTGGATCAGTTCGAGGAGGACGGGATCAAGGTGATCTTCGTGGAGTGCCCGGAGTACAGCGGCTGGCAGTCCACAGACCGGGTGATCCACAACAAGGAGCTGGCCGAGGTGGCCGAGGAGCGGGGCATTCCGTTCCTCAACTACAACGACGAGCTTGCCTCCGCCTTCAACGACGACAACAAGAACTACTCCGACTGGGGCCACATGTCCAAGCGCGGCAGCACGGCCTTCTCCAAGGTGCTGGCGGAGGACCTGAAGCCCGTCCTGGAGGAGGTCCTGGCGGAGGACGGGAAATAATTCACGGTTCCGTATCTCATTATTTCTCACAGGAGGATCAGAATATGAAGAAGAAGAGGATCGCAGCGCTTCTGCTGGCCCTTCTCATGACCGCGCCCTCCGTCATCTCCTGCTCGTCCGGAACGGAAAACGCGGCGGATGAGACAGATCAGACCGCGGCCAACACCACCGCCCCGGATGCGGCCGCCGCGGAAGCCGAACCGGAGGCCGACGGAAATCTGGACGCCAACGGCTATCTGAAGGATGATCTGCCTGAGCTGGATTTCGGCGGCGAGGACGTGTCGGTGCTGTACTGGAGCGACGTGGAAAACGCGGAGTTCGAGGTGGAGGAGCTCACCGGCGAGATCGTCAATGACGCCATCTATCAGCGGAACATCGACGTGGAGGACCGGCTGAAGGTCAAGTACACCTGGATCGGCACCCCCGGCAACAACGGATCGAAGGACAAGTACGTGGCGGTGGCCCAGGCCAGCGTACAGGCGGGAGATGGAGCCTACGACATCTACGCCGCCTACTCCCGGACCATCGGTGCGTCCGTGGTGAACAATCTGACCCGGACCCTGCAGGACTCCGAGCACATTGACTACGAGAAGCCCTGGTGGCCGGACAACCTGCGGGAAGAATCCCTGATCCACGACCGGCTGTACTTCGTCTCCGGCGACATCTCCACCAACGTGCTCCACATGATGTACTGCATCTACTATAACCGCCAGCTGCTGGAGGACTACAACCTGCCGATTCCCACGGACATGGTGTTCGAGGGGACCTGGACGGTGGACAAGCTGGTGGAGCTGACCTCCGACGCCTACACGGACCTCAACGGCAACGGGAAGCAGGACGTGGACGACCGCTTCGGCTTCACCCTGGTGGACTTCCACAACGACGCTTTCTACACCGGCTCCGGCCTGCGGCTGGTGGAGAAGGATCCCGACACGATCTTAAAGATCTCCGAGGACTTCTACAGCGAGAAGGCCGTGGACCTGCTGGGCAAGATCGGTCCCTGGGAGCAGACGGACACGGTGTACCAGCAGAGCGACTACGAGACGCCCTTCACCGAGGGACGGGCGCTCTTCAACGTGAACCGGGCTCATTACGCCTCCAAGGCCCTGCGGGACTCCGAGCTGACCTACGGGATCCTGCCGGTGCCGAAGTACGACGAGACCCAGCAGAACTACCGCACGGTCATGGGCAACCCCATCACCCTGTACGCCGTGAGCCGGGACTCCGCACATCCGGACATCGACGAGGCGGTGCTGGAGTGCATGGCGTCCGAGGCGTACCGGCTGACCACCCCGGCCATCTTTGAAAACAACATGAAGAAGAAGTACTCCATCGACGACGTGAACGCACAGATGTACGACATCGTCCGCGAGACCGTCTCCTTCGAGCTGGGCCGCTTCTTCAACCAGTATCTCTCCGACATCACGGACATCTACTTCCGCGCGGTGACCTCCAACAACCAGGACTGGGCCTCCACCTCCCAGAAGAACCGCAAGATGCTGGACAAGCAGATCTCGAAGCTGGTGGAGAAGATCATGAAGAACGAGGAGCTGGACGGCTGATCCGGTTCATCGGAGCAGATCGGGGGGAGGGTTTCCGCGGGGAGCGCTTCCCCCTTCTTCGGAAGCTCCGGTCCCATCCTGTCCCGTGAAACGCCCGGATTGACCGGATAAAGCATCAACAGACAGCGAGGTATCCCATGATACGCCAAATCGTCCGCGACACGTTTTTCCTCTCCCGGCCTTCTCTGCCCGCCTCCTCCGGCGATCTCGACGCCGCGCGGGATTTATACGACACCCTCGACGCCCATCGGGAGGACTGTGTGGGCATGGCGGCCAACATGATCGGGGTCAGCCGCCGGATCATCGCCGTGCGGGACGGGGAGGAGATCCTTCTCATGCTCAATCCCGAAATTCTGAAGGCCGCTGGCCCCTACAAAACGTCCGAGGGCTGTCTCTCCCTGGACGGTCAAAGGGAGACGACGCGGTACCGCACGATCAAGGTGAAGTGGCAGGATCCGTCGTTCAAGCCAAAAATCCGCACCTTCACGGGCTTCACCGCCCAGATCATCCAGCATGAGACGGACCACCTGAACGGCGTGCTGATCTGAACGGCCAATAAACAAAAAAGATGCTGTCCCGCTTCCCACGGCAAGGTGAGCGGACAGCATCTTTCTTCAGCTTTCCAGCTGTTTTCCCAGGAAGGTGGCGGCGGTCTGGATCAGCTTGGCTTCGATTTCGGGAGCCACGGCGGATTTTTCCTCGGTCCGCACCGAAGCGACGCATCCTGCGATGTCTCCCTCTGTGATGATGGGCATCAGGCATCCCACCTGCGCGCCTCCCTCCACCACCGACAGGGCTTCTCCCTCCGCCGGGGAGTAGAGCTGACGGTTCTCGATGATCCGCTCAGCCTCGGCGGTGAGCTTGCGGTCGGCGTAGTCCCGTCTCGGCACTCCGGCGCATGCGATGACGGCATCCCGGTCACAGATCACCACGGACAGGCCGCAGGTCTTGGACAGGGTCTCCGCGTACTGCTGGGCGAACTGGGCCAGCTCCCCGATGGGGGAATATTTCTTGAAGATGACCTCGCCCTCCCGGTCCGTATAGATCTCCAGAGGATCGCCCTCCCGGATTCTCATGGTCCTGCGGATCTCCTTGGGGATCACCACCCGTCCGAGGTCGTCGATGCGCCTCACGATTCCCGTAGCTTTCATATATGCTCTCCTTTTGCGGCTGGACTTTTCCTGCTGCGGACCGGTTTCCCCTGTCCGACAGAATGCTTTCCTATTGTTCCGCGAAAAGGAACGATTATACGCGGGAACCGATGGTGTTTTTTTCCTGTCAAAAACGGCCGCTCCGGGTTGTAAAACGATCCGAAGCGCAGGCGGACCTGCGTGTTTTTTCGGAGAAATAATTGACATTTCATATACGTTTTGATATAATTGAACAAAGAATTGAGGATGTCTGCTTTGTATTTTGTAACATGAAGTACCTCGGTTCTGTTTATGCCATGAGACCATCACAACGGGAGGTTTATCCATGAAACCGAAAAAGCTGCTTGCTCTGTTCCTCGCCGCCGCGCAGATAGCCGGGCTCGGATTGTCTGCCGCCGCCTATTCCATCGGGGAAAGCTCAGATGGCACAACCGCAGAGTATGATCTTGCAGAAAATGATTTTCTGTCCGGATGGGCCGGAGAAATCGACAGATCCGCTGAAGATCTGTCCGAATATGAAGAAGAATACGGGTTTGCCGAAGATTCTCCGGACGAGTATGACGAAGAATACACGGAGTACGACGAAGAGCCGTACGGTTTTGACGCGGAGACCGACGAATCTGACGGCCTCGACGCCGGATTCATCCTCCCCGAAGATGAGGAGCCGGATCTGACCAACGCGGTCGAATCCGGCGATTATCAGTATACGGTCAATTCGGACGAAGCCTCCGCTACAATTTCAAAGTATATCGGTCAGGACACCTATGTCTCCGTTCCCGCCGTCATCGACGGTTATCCGGTGACGGGAATCGGCAACAATGCGTTTAAGGGATGCACCGGGATCCTTGAGATCGTGGTTCCGGACTCCGTGACGTCCATCGGTAATTACGCATTTTACAACTGCAACGGTCTTACGGAGTTCACTATCCCGAGTTCGGTAACAAGTATAGGGCTTGACGCATTTTGGGGGTGTACGTCACTTACCAGTATTGTGATTCCGAGAACCCTGACCTCATACGGAACCGCAAGCGGTTCTGCTTTTGAAGGAAGCGGCCTGACAACCGTCCGGTTTGAGGATGGAACCACGGCAATACCCAACTATGCATTTTACGGGTGCGCATACCTGAACGATATTGAGATTCTGTCAAGCGTCACCACTATTGGAAACAGAGCATTCCAGGGCTGTACATCACTCAGAAGCATTGACATACCGGGCTCTGTTACAAGTATTGGAAGCAATGCTTTTAAAAACTGCACAAACATTACAGCATTCACTGTCCCAAGTTCGGTAACAAGTATTGGTTATGACGCATTTTCCGGGTGTACGTCACTTACCAGTATTGTGATTCCGCGAACCCTGACCTCTTACGGAACCTCAAACGGCTCTGCTTTTGAAGGGAGCGGTCTGACAACCGTACGGTTTGAGGACGGAACCACTACAATACCCAACTATGCATTTTTCGGGTGCGCATACCTGAACGATATTGAGATCCCGTCAACCATCACCACTATCGGT